>JBEPWX010000175.1:0-6598 GCA_041642235.1 Mariniphaga sp. | reverse complement strand
ACCTTATTTATCATTCCCGGGAAAACAATTATGTAATTGTCTCACGTGATGTATTCACTTTTATTGATTATCTGATTTCATTTCCATACCTGTTTGTTTTTTATTTTCTTTCGGTGCTGATCCTGTTAGTCATAGCCAGCCCATCCATCAGAAAACGATCGATAAATTTTGATTTGAAATTCAGGATTCAGGCTGCTATTATTTCGATTGTTTTTGTTTCTCTTCTGTTAGTAGCAGTGGCAACTATTTGGTATAATGTGAAGGAATATAAGGAAAAACATCAGAACGATTTAAATGAGAAGATGATTTCTATTGCCAAAGAGATAGATCTTCGTCTGGATGAGGTAGAGGAGATTTCCCTTGACTTAGTTGAATGGCTTAACAGGGAACTGGCACGAATGTCGAATGTGTTTCGAACTGATATCAATATATATGGTACTGACGGAGTGGTGATTGCATCTTCGAGGCCAGAAATTTTTTACCGTGGTTTAATATCACAGCGGATGAATTCCAAGGCATATAATGAAATATTTAATAATTTCCAGATCAATTATTTTCAGCCTGAAGAAATTGGTACCATGTCGTATCTGTCGGCATATCGGCCGGTTATAAATAATACCGGAGAGTATCTCGGGGTTATTAATCTTCCTTATTTTATCAAGCAGGATAAATATAGTCAGGAGCTTTCCACCATAGTAGTGGCATTTATTAACTTATATGTATTGCTTTTTCTGGCCAGCATCATTGTTGCCATTTTTATAGCCAATCAGATTACCCGGCCACTGGTGCTCATACAGGAAAACCTTCGTAAAATTGAGCTGGGTAAACGCAATGAGCCTATCTCTTATAGCCGAAATGATGAAATTGGAAGCCTCGTGCGGGAATACAATAAGAAGGTGGATGAGCTGGCAGTTAGTGCAGAACTGCTGGCCCGTTCTGAAAGGGAAACTGCCTGGAGGGAAATGGCAAGGCAGATTGCTCATGAAATCAAGAATCCACTTACACCTATGAAATTAAATATACAGCATCTGCAGCGCACCCGGGGGAAAGGAGAAGAATACACCAAATTTATCGATAGAGTTACTGATACTCTTATTGAGCAGATTGATAATCTCTCAAATATCGCTACGGAATTTTCGAATTTTGCCAAAATTCCAACCGCCCGCAATCAGGTTTTTCATTTGGCAGAACAGGTAAAAAAGGTAATCGATTTGTTCGAAACGCATGAACGGGTGAATATTAAGTTTCATGCCAACGGGTTAGAATACATTCAGGTAAATGCTGATCGTGATCAGCTATCCAGAGCAATTATTAACCTTGTTAAAAATGGTATTCAGTCAATTCCGGAAGATAAACATGGGAAAGTAGAAATCAACCTAAGCCGACGCGACTATATGGCTGTCATTGCTGTATCCGATACCGGAGAAGGAATTTCGGAAGATCTCCGCGATAAGCTGTTCAGCCCAAGCTTCACTACAAAAACCAGTGGCATGGGCCTTGGGCTTGCTATTGTGAAAAATATTGTAGAGAATTTTGCCGGTCATATTTGGTTTGAAACCGAACCGGGAAAAGGTTCCACTTTTTTTATTGAAATTCCCATTTGGGAAGGACAGTCAGTATAATTCTGTTTAAATTTTTAATTGCATAATTGCATAAAAGGTTAATTTCATCTATTCTTGTACAGAAATTCTACTATGTTTATCTATAAGTTAAATTGCGATGGTTCACCTTTCTTTTAAAGAAATTTCAGCACGTCTGAAACAAATGTCATTGCCTGATTTTGATTTAGTTATCGGAATTGGATCCGGTGGAATTGTGCCTGCGGGTATTGTTGCATTTTATTTAAATACAGAACTTCAGGTAATGGTTCTAAACTACCGTGACGAGCAAAATACTCCACGGTTTGACAGGCCAAAGGTGTTAAAACAGCCTTCAGGGAATCTTCATGATAAAAAAATCCTATTGGTAGATGATGTATCAGTAACAGGAAATACATTGAATGCTGCACGGGAACAACTTCAGGGGCTTGAAGTAAAGACATTGACTATGAAAGGTAAAGCCGATTATGTGCTTTTTCCTGAAATAAAGGATTGCGTGAAGTGGCCCTGGAAGGTATAATTAAAGGAAGGTTGCTGAACTGCATTTATTTTGTAATATTAATATCGGTTTCATTCAATTGAAAAATAGCAGATAATCTTACAACTCTGATTAAAAGAAGAGACTTGCCAGTAAAGTAAACGCCAGACCACATACTGCGATTATTGTTTCCATTACCGTCCAGCTTTGAAGTGTTTGCTTTTCATTCATTCCCAGGTATTTTCCTACCAGCCAAAATCCACTGTCGTTTACATGCGAAAGCAGTGTAGCTCCTGAAGCAATGGCAATAACTACCAGCGCCCGCTGCGGGTCATTCAGTCCGAATTGGCTTATTATCGGGGCAATAATGCCTGCGGCAGTTATCATTGCTACAGTAGCCGAACCTTGAGTAACCCTCACAATAGCTGCAAGAATCCAGGCCAGCAAAATGGGTGGTAGTGCTGAATTGGCCATTGAATTAGCCATTATCTCTCCAATTCCGCTGTCGACAAGCACCTGTTTCAAAACGCCACCGGCACCGGTAATTAAAATAATTATGCCTGCAGGTCCCAGGGCTTTGGTGCTTAAGTCAAGGATTTTTTGCCTGCTCATTCCTCTTTTAATACCCAGGAACCAGGATGCCAACAATGTGGCAATAATCAATGCAGAAAACGGATGTCCAATAAATTCCAGTGCATCGGTCAGGATGGATTTGGGTACGATTTCTTTCGACACAGCCAGTCCGGTGAAAGTATTTACCAGGATGAGCAGCAGTGGGATGGAAATGATGATGGCAATCATCCGGAAAGAAGGATAATTATCTGGTGCCACCTCTTGTGCTGGGTTTTGATATTCAAAGGGGGGTTCAAGGTATATTTTCTTTGAAATGTATTTTCCCCAAAGCGGTCCGGCAATCACTGCTGTAGGGAATCCCAGGATAATGCCTAAAAGAATTACCCAGCCAAGCTGGGCATTAATGATATCGGCCACGGCTACCGGGCCGGGGGTAGGCGGAATAAAGCTGTGGGTAACTGCAAGTCCTGCCAGCAAAGGAATGGCATAATAAAGCAATGAACGTTTCGTGTCGCGTGCCAGGGCATAAATAATGGGCACCAAAATGATAAATCCTACATCGAGAAAAACCGGTATGGCCACAATGAAACCGGTGATAACCATAGCCCATGAGGCATTGTCCTTACCAAACTTTTTTACCAGGTGATGAGCCAGCGATTCGGCTCCTCCAGAACTTTCAAGCAATTGGCCAAATATGGCACCTAATCCCACCACCGTAGCAACAAAGCCTAATGTGCCTGCCATGCCATCCTGTATGGCTTGTGTAACATCCTGCAAGGGCATTCCTGAAACGATGCCCACATAAATGGCTGTAATAAGCAACGAAACAAATGCGCTGATTTTTAGCCTTAGTACCATGAACAGCAGCAGCGCCACTGCCGATATAATAATAAATACAAGAAAAGGTGTTGACATATTCGCCTAATTAGTTTACTGCTATAAAGTTAGGATTTAAGTCAGTGTTTACAAATTTTAATGAATAACTAATATTACATTCGGCAGGTATTTCGATTGTTTGGTTGCAACCTTTTTTACCTGACATGAAGTTATTTACCTTTTACAAATTGATTTTGGCAATATTATTTTCTGTATAGTTCGCCTTTACTTCCCAGTTCATTGAATTCTAATCCTGTTTCGGTATTTCCTTGGCGACATTCCCATTTTATTTTTGAACTCACGTGTAAAATAGTACGGATCGGCATAACCTAACCGGTAGGAGATTTCTTTTACTTTCAACCGGGTGTAATCAAGATATTCACAGGCTTTTAATATTTTAAGGTGGGAAAAGTAATTTAGTGGTGAGTAATTGGTGTGTTTTCTGAAGAGGGTAGTGAAATAGGTGGGGGAGAATCCGGCCTCTGTTGCAATTTGTTGTAGTGTTAATTTTTTGTGAATGTTTTTCTCTAAAAAATGAATAGCACGATGTATTACAGGATTAAATTCATCTTCAAGATCGTCACTGTTGCGACTGGCATATATAAAAGTTGCAAGGAGGTGACCAAAACAGAAATTGACGTAATCAATAATTTGGCGGTGAAAACCTTTTGCAAGGTTGTTGAAGATTTCGCCGAATATCATTTCCCGATTGGCCACCATATTATTTACAGAAGGAATCAGGCTGCGTACTACTGAAAATTCACAACTCATGTGATTGATCTTACTACCTCTGAATCCAGCTACCAGGAAACGCGAATTGCTTTTTAAAACAGAATAAAACTTGAATGTTTCCCCCTGCGGTATTATAAAAAATTGATCCCCGCTAACCGGGACCTGTTCTCCTGCCAGTAAAGCAATCCCCTCTCCCCTGATGCAATAGGCCAGCAGGCAGTACTGATCATTTCCCCCATTCCAGATAGTCCCTTCTTCTATTTCCAGTTCTCCGGCCTCAGATAAATACAGATCTTGCCAGGAAAGGGTTGTAGCTTGTCCTTCTTCCGGTATTGGAGGTAATCTGAAATAGCGGATTTGTTTAACCATAGGCAAATAAAGTAATATTATCCATGTTTTTCAAAGGAAATACTATTTTATAAGAATAAATTGTCAGATATATTTGTAAAAAACCTAATAATACGAATGGAACATGAGTGAACTTTTATCGAAAATTGCAGAGTGCATTGAATTTGGGAAAATTAACAAGGTAGCTCCCTTTCCTCCGAATATGAAAGGGCAGGATGGAGCTGATGAATTAACCCGTCAGGCACTGGATGAAGGAATATCTGCCCAGCGAATATTAACAGAAGGACTGATGGTAGGAATGGAAAAGGTGGGCATTAAATTTCGCGAAAACAAGGTTTTTGTACCGCAGGTGCTTATGTCGGCCAAAGCTATGAGTACTGCTATGATACACCTTAAACCGTTTTTTCTCTCGGGCGAGGTAAAGGAGAAAGGAACATTTATAATTGGTACGGTTGAAGGTGATTTGCATGATATTGGTAAGAACCTGGTTGCTATGATGGTGGAAGGCAACGGATGGAAAGTGGTGGATTTGGGCACTGATGTCAAAGCTGAGCAGTTTGTAAATGCTCTGAAGGAAAATCAACCTGCCTTTGTAGGATTATCGGCTCTGCTTACTACTACCATGGTTAACATGGAAAAGATAACCAAAGCCGTAAAAGAAGCTGTTCCTGATGCAGTAGTGGCTGTGGGCGGGGCACCTGTAACTGAAAGCTTCCGGCAAAAGATTGGCGCCGATATCTATGCTGCTGATCCGCAGGGACTGGTTGAATATCTGAATTCACAGTTGGTATAATCATTTGGTGAAACCGGGGGAAAAGTAACTGCTATTGGTTGGTCCATCTGCTTTCAACAGTTTCGATTAATTAAGTGAGACATCTGATTGAGAGATGAAATTGCTCAAACCGTAAAAAATTATGTTCTGACCATTGAATTATTGGCAATGTATAAATACATCTATACTCTATATTTCTATAATGAATGGTCTGGAATTAATTAAACAAGCTTTTGCCCTTAAACCGGTTGAGCATGTTCCATGGGTACCGTTTGTAGGTGTTCATGGTGGTTTTCTTACAGGAACAGATGCTGCATCTTATCTTAAGTCATCCATCGAACTGGTGAGAGGCATCAGCAAGGCGATAGAAGAATATCATCCTGATGGCATTCCTGTGGTTTTCGATTTACAAGTGGAGGCGGAAGTGCTCGGCTGTGAACTGAAGTGGTCGAAAACAGGACCACCGGCGGTAGTGTCGCATCCACTGGCAATGGGAATAAAGCTAACGAGTTTGAAGGTTCCCGGACCTGCCGAAGGTCGTATTGCCGTTTGCCTGGAAGCTACTAAAGTGCTCCGGCAGAAATATCCGGAGCTGGCTATCTACGGATTGATTACAGGTCCGTTTACACTGGCACTTCACCTGATGGGTACTGATATTTTCATGAAACTGTTTGAACAGCCTGGTGAGGTGCATGAAGTAATGGAATTCTGCACGCAGGTTGGACTAAAAATGGCGGGTTATTATTCGGATGCCGGTGCTGATGTTATTGCTGTTGTAGACCCAATGACCAGCCAGATTGATCCGCTTGTATTTGAAACTTTCGTTACTCCCTTCGTCACCCGCATTTTTAATTTTGTGCGAAAGCGGGGAAAGCTCAGCTCGTTTTTTGTTTGCGGTCATGCCCAGCAAAATATTGAAGCCATGTGTGATTGTCGTCCTGATAATTTGTCGATCGATGAAAACATACCACTCGATTTTGTGAAGGATATAGCACTTGATAAAGGTATTAGTTTTGGAGGGAACCTGAAGCTTACTGTAATATTGCTGATGGGAACCCCTGAAGATTGCCGTGAACATGCCCTCGAATGCCTTGACCTGGGCGGTTTAAAAGGGTTTATCCTGGCACCAGGCTGCGATCTTCCAAGGGAAACACCTCCTGAGAACCTCAAAGCGGTTACCGAACTGCTGCACGATCCATACCTGCAGGATGTGGTGCGAAC
>JBEPWX010000174.1:0-6643 GCA_041642235.1 Mariniphaga sp. | reverse complement strand
GTTGTGTTTCAGGTGCGGGAGCAGTAAAAATTAATTACAAGACCCGTATCATGACCATCGAAGGGAAGGAATTCAACGAAGGCGACTGGATTTCGTTAAATGGCTCAACAGGTAAAGTATATGAAGGAAAAATCACCACCAAAGATCCGGAAATGAGCGGTGATTTTGCAAAAATAATGGACCTTGCTGAGAAATTTACACGTATGAGTGTTCGCACAAATGCGGATACACCAAAAGATGCAGAAATAGCACGTAAATTTGGTGCAAAAGGTATCGGTCTTTGCCGTACAGAACACATGTTCTTCGAAGGCGACCGCATTAAGGCCATGCGTGAAATGATTCTTAGCAAAAATGAAGTTGAACGCCGCAAGGCACTTGAAAAACTCTTACCCTACCAGAGGGAAGATTTTGAAGGAATTCTGCAGGCAATGGAAGGCTATGGTGTAACCATCCGACTGCTTGACCCGCCGTTGCATGAATTCGTACCGCATGAAGAAGCCAATCAGAAGGCAATGGCCCAGGAAATGGGAATCTCTGTTGAACAGGTGAAAGCACTTGTTGACGACCTGCATGAATTCAACCCCATGTTAGGTCACAGGGGATGTCGTCTTGGAAATACATACCCTGAAATTACAGAAATGCAGGCACGTGCTATTATTGAAGCAGCCGTAAACCTTAAGCAAAAAGGAGTGGATGTATTACCTGAAATTATGGTTCCTTTAATTGGTACTGTAAAAGAATTCAAATTACAGGCAGAGATCATACATGAAACTGCAAAGAAAGTTTTTGATGAAAAAGGCTCAAAAGTTGAATATTTGGTAGGAACTATGATTGAAGTTCCACGTGCAGCAATTACTGCTGAACTGGTAGCTCAGGAAGCTGAATTTTTCTCCTTCGGTACCAACGATCTTACTCAAATGACCTTTGGTTATTCGCGTGACGATGCCGGTAAATTCCTGCCTGTTTATATTGAAAAAGGAATATTAAAAAATGACCCCTTCCAGATACTGGATCAGGAAGGTGTTGGACAGCTCGTTAAAATGGGTGTAGAAAAAGGCCGTGGAGTTAATTCAAAACTTAAGGTTGGTATCTGTGGGGAACATGGAGGAGAACCTTCCTCAGTAATGTTTTGCGACAGTGTTGGTATGGATTATGTAAGTTGCTCTCCCTACCGTGTACCGATTGCAAGAGTTGCCGCAGCACAGGCAAATCTTAAATAATTTTTTTATATATTATTTATTAAGCCATCCATTGCCGGATGGCTTTTTTTTGTTACATGAAACCATTGCTAATCAACATTTAAACTAAATATATTGCGTAATACTACGATAATAAATTGCGTAGAATTACGCAATGTACCTGCGTATAAATACTCTTTCATTTAATTTTTAAAATTCTGATATTTGTATGGAACAGAAAAATAAGAATAAATGATTCAATACAACAAAAAATATTTCCCCATTCATCAATCCGGTAAACTTAAACACGCGAAAAACGGCCTTTCCAGGTGCCATCAGCATTTAAATGACTCTCCAGAAACCACGTTTTCTCTACTCCTGAAATGCTGTTGAAACTGGAAGCATCGGATTATTGCAAAAGAGGTTCTGACCAGAACCTCTTTTTTTATACTATCACAAGCTTATGTTTTAAAGCGTAAACTACAAGTCCGGCAATATTTTTTGCCCCGGTTTTATCCAAAAGCCTGCTTCTGTATCCTTCTACTGTGCGGACACTTATGTTGAGTTTTTCTGCAATTTCAGAAGCAGTATTCTCTTTACAGATGTATTCCAGTATTTCGATCTCTTTTGGGGTAAACTCAGGTAAATCTTTTATCGAAAAGTTCTTATTTCGTGCACTTTTTAAAACAAGGTGCGTCATATTATCGGGGAAATAAAAATCATTCTTTAATAATTTTAGAATTGCCAATTCAAGTTCTTCCGGCTCAGAATTCTTAAGCATATATCCATTCACCCCTTCCATTATCAGGTGAAGGATAAATTGTTCATCATCCTCCATGGTCAGTATTAATACCTTGAGTTCAGGGAATTGCTTTTTTATTTTTTTATTTGCTTCAATTCCATCCATTACCGGCATTTGTATATCGAGTAAAACTAAATCGGGAAGAGGCCTGGAATTCTTTAACAGATCCAAAAGCTCTTTACCATCGGCTGCTTCGTATATCTCACCAATAAAGTTGAATTCACTAAGCAATGCCCGCATTCCTTTTCTAAACAGCTTGTGGTCATCGGCAATAACTATGTCTGCTTTTTTTTCATTCATCAGAATCAAGCTGAGTGGTTAAAAATAAAATCGCTACAGTACCTTTTCCGGGAGCCGAATTTATTTGCATTTTAGCGTTAAGAATTTGTGTCCTGCTCTCCAGGCTTTTAAGCCCAAGACCAGTTTTTATCAGTTCTGCATCAAATCCTTTTCCATTATCACTGATTGAAACAGCAAATCCCGAAAGGCTGAATCGCATTTTTACAGAAACATTAGAGGCATTTGAATGTTTTATGGCATTATTTAACAGCTCCTGGATAATTCGGAAAACCGCAAGTTCTTTTTTATTATCCAATCTCCTTACAATACGACTACACCAGTAATCAACTTTTATCATTCCGGATTTATTCACCCAGTCTACGAGTTCTTCAACAGCAATTGCCAATCCAAGTTTCTCGAGTGATGGCGGCATTAAAGCTCTTGAAATTCTACGTACCTGTAAAATCACATCATCAAGATAAGATTTTGTTTCAAGGGCAAGTTCTTTTGATTTAGGATTATCTGATTTTCTTTCGAACAATGAGACATTCAGCTTGACAACCGAAAGCATTGCACCTACCTCATCGTGCAAGTCCTGGGCTATCCGTTTTCGTTCATTTTCCTGCGAGAGTAAAGTATTTTTTAAAATTTCTTCTTGTTGTCGGGATTTAATGATATTAATCTCAAGTTCCTTTTTTAACAGTCTTTTCTGATAGGAAACAAAAAAGAAAAAAACAGCTCCTGCAAGAACAACCATAGCAAAAGTGCCAATAAAATAAATAAGTATTATCTCTGCATTCCCTGAACTATTCATCAGATTACGATTTTTACTTTTTATGTCAATGACCAGGCATGCACGAAAATAAACAACAAAAATGAATTAGCATGTATCCGGGATCAATTTTAAATCAGAAAATATAATGAGATTGTTATTTTTCCCTGTTCATTCAAGGTGAGGGGTCATAAGTTCTGAAGTTTCTTACCCAAGCATTGATCTGCTATATTTTTCCCCATTTCCTAACACTATTTTAGCATGGTACGGCAAAAGAAAGGGCAGCTCAATAGCCGCCCTTAAGTTAACCCCCAAACACACAAGCAATACAGAACGTATTGCACCGTAAAAATAAAAATAATATTTCAAATCACCTAAAAAAAAGAAAATAACAAAAGTAGATACACTAATTTAGAGAGAATTCCTTTTTTTGAAGCATTCGGTAAATTGTTGATTTACCTATTCCAAGTTTTTTTGCTACCAGCCTTACATTTTGATTGTATTTGTTCAAAAAATACTTAATAATTTCAAAATTATATTCTTCAAGAGTCTTTTCACTGGAAAGTATATTTTGCACATTTTCATCTACACTCATGTTTAGGTGGGTTGGTTTAATCCTGTCTCCATTAGTCATAACACAGGCAAGTTCCATTACTGCCTTTAATTCTCTAATATTACCGGGATAATGATATTTTTTCAACAAATCCTTCGCATCATCTGTAAGAGTTTTTGAAGGCATATTATTTTCACGACAAAATTCATTGACAAAATATTTAGCTAGTAAAATAATATCATTACAACGCTGTCTGAGTGGAGGTAATTCAATAGGAAGTCCCAGCAATCTATAATACAAATCCTGCCTGAATTTTCCTTCATTCACCATTACCGTAAGGTTTTTATGGGTAGCAGTAAGAATCCGCACATCGATAGGAATGGTTTCAATTCCTCCCAGCCTGACCAGTTCACGTTCCTGAATAACTCTTAACAGTTTGGCCTGAACATTCATATCTAAATCTGCAATTTCATCGAGGAACAAGGTGCCTCCGGTTGCCTGCTCAAATTTTCCAATTTTACGAAAATCGGCTCCGGTAAAAGCTCCTTTTTCGTGTCCGAATAATTCACTCTCGACCAACCCTTCAGGAATAGCAGAAACATTCACTGCAATAAATGGGTTACTGCTTCGAGGGGAATTGTAATGAATACCCTTTGCCACCAGTTCCTTACCTGTACCGGTTTCACCACTAATAGAAACAGAAATATTTGTTGAAACAGCTTTTTCCATTAAACTAAAAACATGATCGATTTCTCTGCTGTTTCCTTTAATAAGCTTCCGAAAATTGAAATGATCTTTTATTGCATCCTTTAAACGGGTGTTTTCCTGCTTCAAAAGATCCGAAGCATAAATATTTTTAATAATATTAGTGAGTTTCTCCCTTGTATCAGGGGCTTTGGCAATGTAATCATAGGCACCATTTTTCATTAGCTCTATAGCTGTATTTATACTTTCCTGTGCCGATATAATTATTACATTGGAGGAAGGAGATTTTCTCTGAATTTCCTTTAACACCTCATGTCCGGTCATGTCAGGAAGAGTATAATCCAGGGTAATAACGTCAGGTTGTTCATCAAGGCTTGCAATACAATCCCTTCCATTATAAAATACTTTTACCTGGTAATGATTATCGATTAACTGTTTCTTCAATACCTGAGCATAAAGCTTATTGTCTTCTACAATAAAAATTTTATAAGCAATCTTTTTTCTTGGGCTTGACATTTTAATTAAATTTAAGTTGATCGTCCATTAAAATAAAAGGAGTACCAAAATAGGAATAATTTTCATGATCATTCCCCTTATGAAACAATTTTTTAATCTAAAATAGAATAATTTTCAAAATGTTAATCAAATGATGCTGTATAATTTAAATTGAACATATTAAACTTTAAAAATACATTATTATAAAAATATGTTCATAATCAGAATTTTAACAGCTAAAAAATGAATTGATAGTTGTTTGGCAATTGAACTCCTCAGCTCTCATTTCCCATAAATCCTAAACAAAAGAAAATGCTCAAATGAAAGAATCTTACTACATTTGGGATCAAAAAAAAACCAGGACATGAAGTACAAAGCATTTCACAAATTATCATATGGGGTCTATCTTGTAACAACACGGTTTAATGGGAAAGATGCTGGTTATATTGCCAACACTGTTTTTCAGGTAACTTCTGAACCCTCACAAATTGCCATTAGCTGTCACAAAAAAAATAGTTCTACAGAAAATATACTTAAAAGTGGAATTTTCTCAGTTTCGGTTCTTAAAAAAGATACAAGTACATCCCTCATTGGGCAATTCGGATTCATGTCGGGTGATGAACTTGATAAATTTCGCAATGTAGATACTGTTACGGCAAAAACAGGATCTCCCATTATTCTGGATTCCTCGGTAGCATGGTTTGATTGCAAAGTTACCATCAGCTATGATTTGGGAACTCATGTACTTATTATCGGAGAGGTTTTGGAAAGTGAGGTTGTATCGGATGAAGAGCCTCTCACCTATGCCTGGTACAGGGAAAAATATAAAATGCTTTCTCCTAAAAACTCACCTACTTACATTGAAAAAGAAAAGCTGGAAAATGAACAAGAGAACGTGGACACACAGAAAAAGGAATCTAATGAGGAAAAATTGGAAGTTACCGGAAATATGGATGTATACACCTGCACCGTTTGTGGATATCAATACGATCCCGAAGAAGGGGATCCAACTGTAGGAATCCCCCCGGGAACTCCATTTGAGGAACTGCCCGAAGATTACAAGTGTCCTATTTGCAATGCTGGAAAAGAATATTTTGTAAAAAACTGAATAGATACTTAAAGCTGGTTCCCGAATTCTTTTTCATCCACCTTTATTTAAAGGTCCCGATGAGTTCCATCACAATAAGGTTTATTTTTAGATTGTTTACACATGCATAGCCAGACTTTTGTTTGTTCCTGTACTTCAAATGCAAGTGAGAACAAACCCGAGCCTTTATGTGTGCCATCACAAAATGGCTGGTTACTACTTTTGCCACAAGCACACCAAAAATATTTTCCTGGTTCCAGGGTCACGAGTTTGGGAGATTTGGCAGCAATTTTCGGTTTTTCCATTAAATATCGTATTTTATCTTAACCTGCAATTTAGTCAACTATCCGGTAAGCAACAATTTTATTATCAAAAAAAGTAGGAACAAGTACCAGATCCAAATTTATAGAAAAATCGAGATCGGCAGTATTTATTTCCTGCTCAGTAGTATCAAGCAATTTAATATTTTTTCCATTTCGATGAATAAAGATTCGTCCAGGCCAGTTTGAAAAAACAAATTCTCCTTTGCTGTTTTTTTCCAGGCCATCCACACCTCCGGCATCCGGTATGATTTCTTTAATATTTTTGGTACTTATATCAACTTGAAATATGCTTTTATCTCCAATAAATAACCTTCCATATTCAATAAAAAGCCCATTAGGTGATTCCAATGGATTACCTGACAAATATTCGGTAAGTTTACCATCCTTTAATACGTGTATTTTTGCCGTGCGTGTATCAGAAACAAATATCAACCCCTTATCAGTTGCTG
>JBEPWX010000173.1:0-6660 GCA_041642235.1 Mariniphaga sp. | reverse complement strand
CCATTCTAATGAGCGCAAGTACAGTAATTGTTGCTGCCAATGCCCAGCTGTTAAAAAGAACGATGAATAATCATGGATAGGTAATCTATCTTCCAGTTTTTTGAACAGGAGACATCTCTCATACATAGTTCCTATAGATTTTAAAAGATAATTAGATCAATAAACCGGAAAAAAATAAATTCCGGCTTATTGATCATATAGTTCATTTTTGTTATTGCCTTACTATCCTGCTTGTTTGCACAAGCTCTTCTTCAATAAACAAATTAATAATATAAACACCACTAACCAGGTGTGAAGTACTATTTTCATTTTTCCGGATAATTTATATTCACCTCTTAATACCCGGTTAATTTTATCTGTCCATTGTAATGATGATTCCCGGCTCAAAATAACCCGTATATGACATGGGTGATTTAAGCTCTTCTAATGCTTTTTGAACAACTTTATCTTCATCAATTGAAGAGCGAATAGAACCTTTTTGATAGTAATACCGTGATACTATTTCATTTTTCAGCAGGCTCTTAATCTCCTCGCTAAAAACCCGCAAATCTTTTTCAGCATCAGGATGAAGTTTTTCCATCATTATTTCAAATTCTTCCGAAGCCAGATCATAATATTTTTCTTTTTGGGCAATTTCTTTCAAATCGTTCAGCATCTGCTCCGAACGTGACTCATATTCAAAGTTAGTTTCTTTCACATACCCGGTAAATTCATTATACACCTCTTCGGAAATTTCAAATTCTTCCGGAGTTGCTATTGATTTATTTTCATTGGAAAACCTGGTCGCAAAATCAAATATTAAATATTCTCTCAGCAATGTAGCTGTTAAATTGCTAAGTTGCTCAGGCTCCAGCACCACATCGGGAACAATTCCACCTCCATCATATACCTTCCTGCCTTTTTTTGTATAAAACTCTGAAATCAGGGAATCCGGGACATTTCCTACACTTCCATCTTCATTACGGACAGAATAATCAAGTGATTGAATGCATCTTCCGCTGGGAGTATAATATTTTGCAGTAGTAACCTTTAATTTTGTATTATAACTTAAATCGCGGGTTGTCTGAACCAGGCCTTTGCCAAAAGTACGTGAACCAACTACTATTCCCCGATCCAGATCCTGAATAGCACCTGCAACAATTTCAGATGCCGAAGCAGAATGACTGTTGGTTAATACTGCTAGACGAATGGTAGTATCGATCGGAGCTGCTGTTGCAGTATAGGTTCTGTCCCATTGTTTTACTTTTCCCCTGGTACTTACAATTTCTTCCCCCTTAGGAACAAACAGGTTTACGATTTTTACAGCTTCCTGTAATAGTCCACCAGGATTGGAGCGCATGTCCAGAATCAACGCTGCAGGATCGTTCTTCTTCAATTCAAGAAACGCTTTTTTTACTTCATCTCCGCTGTTGGAAGTAAAATTCGACAACCTGATATAGGCAGTTTCTTCATCAATCATCCCAGAATAGGGTATGGGATCAATGGTAATTTTCTCCCTGATGACATTTACCTCGAAAGCCTTGTTATTACCAGGCCTGAGAATACTAAGTCTTACAGGCTTTTTTGCAGCCCCTTTCAACATGTTGCTTACATCTTCAGTCGACATATTTTCAGTCGATTTATCTTCAACTTTTAAAATAATATCACCTGCTTTTAATCCAAATTTTTGCGCAGGAAAGCCTTCATAGGGTTCAGAAATCACAATCTTCCCGTTCTGGTTGCCTATTAATGCACCAATTCCCGCATATTCACCGGTTGTCATAAAACGAAAATCTTCCATTTGATCTTCCGAAATGAAATTAGTGTATGGATCAAGTGATCCCAACATTTCATCGATGCTTGTTTTTACCAGGCTATTCGGGTTTACGTCATCAACGTAAAACATATTCAACTCCCGAAATAAACTATAGTATATCTCAAGGTTTTTGGCAATCTCAAAATTCTTATTATCCTGGTTGAAGCTATAAAAACTTAATCCGGTAATGATTACGATTAAAGAACCTATCCAGATCTTCTTCAAATTCATGTTTTTCATCTTTTAAAATATATGGATGGATGTTGTATGTATATAAATTTAATCACAAAAATAAAACAATACCTGAAAACAAATAACAAAACAGTATAGCATTAAGTTAAAATATATTAACTCCGGAGATCTGTACCTCCATTAAAATCATTCATTAACCCCAATTAATTTTATCACCGGTGAGAGCACAAAGATCAGACCGTTTATGATGTTGATATCAAATAACCTGCAACAACTATTACATACAGACCTAAACTACTCCAGTTACTAAATGCTGTTTCATCTGGCTATGTGAAGGAGAATCCAATTATCAACAACATAAAAAATCGATAACCCTCTTTAGAAATGATATATTTTAAGGTTAAAATTACCAATATTGTCAGAATGTCAGAATATTAGGAACAGAATTTTCCATTTTCACAAAAATTAGATTGTAATTTTAGAGAAAAACGATCAATTGGTAATAATTTGCAATTCGCTTCCCGCCAAAATCCATTACATTAACGAGAAATCTAACAGCTAGCCTGATTGTTTAAGATAAAAAATTCATGAATTAGAAGAACATAACTTCAAGTTACTGGTTTTTAACAGAAAGTATGAGCAAAGATTTTTTTAAAGGTTTTCTTGAAAAGAGCTTTGATTTTTATTGTTTATATTTCCGCTGAAATTTGAATCTTATGTCATTCTATGTCAATTAAACTTCAAAATAAAACCAGAATCATCTCCATTTTGATTGGAATGATATTTTATAGTGGATTAACAGCACAGGAAAGATCTTCGCTATTTTATCTTCCGGGAGTCCCACAGGCTTCTCTTGAAAATCCGGCCATACAAAACCGGTCAGGCAAACTTGCCATAGGCCTTCCTGTTCTTTCTGGAATGTACTTCAATCTGAATTCAAATATGGCCTTTGATTACCTGTTTTTCGAAGATTTCAACTACAGCTTCCACAGGTTTTACAATGCACTCGATAAACATGGCAAAACACAGGCAGCTGCCAACATTTCACTTTTTTTTGCCAGCCTGAAGCACAATAACTATACATTTAGTATTTCAGTTTCAGAAAAGGTGTCATCCAATGGAAATTTCGATCGGGATATTGTCGAATTTATACGGGATGGAATAATTGATTTGTATGGGACAAACCAAAACATAGGTACCGCGTTCTTTCAGGTAAGGCATTACAAGGAGTTTAGCATTGGTGTGGCCCGGAAAATGTGGAATGGATTTGATATCGGAATTCGTCCCAAACTTTTGTTTGGAAAATATTTCCTTGACACAAAAGATTTTGATTTCATGGTGGAAACAGACACTCAAAACAGAGAGTTACTAATGGTTCCGCAAGGCACCTATTTTATGTCGGGACCTCTTTCATACAACAAAAGTTTCCGGGCAAAAATATTCCCTGGCGATTATTTTTTCCAGCCAAAGAACCTGGGCTTTGCTCTTGACGCCGGAATGGTGCTGCGAACTAATGATGTCATGGAATGGTCGGTCAGCTTACTCGACATTGGTGCCCTCGGTTTTGGCCATAATACATTTGACATGACGATGGCTCGTCCTTGGCGCTACCATGAAAGCGCTATTTATCAGTCGCATACACCTGAAGCCAACCGTTACATGGAACCAAGAGAAGCGTTAAAAATCATTACCGATTCCATTTCCTTCTTACTGGAAGTGGAAGATGCCAATTCAGGAATGATTTCACTTTTGCCTATGAAATTTAATGCTGCAGGCAAATATTTTATTTCAGATGAAACAGCTTTTGGTGTCAGCAACCAACTTACCTGGTACCGCCGTCAGCCAATAAACAGGGCTTCCATTTTTGCTTACCAAAAAATTGGAACCTGGCTTGAAATGGCAGGAAATATTTCTCTGTACAATTTATCTGAAATAGTACCTGGCTTTAGCGCCAGTTATAGTGCACAATGGGTACAGTTCTTCATTGCTTCCAATAATATTTTAGGATTCATTCACCCATCTTCGTCAAAACATGTAAATTTGTGCTTTGGTATGAATTTTTTATTTGACACTCAATAAATGATTTTTTTAATGAACCTTATTATATTACTTTATCTGGTAGGATTTATCCGCACCCTGATAGTCATTTTAGCTATATATTTTATAATTAAAATATTTACCCGATACATTCTCCCCTTAATTCTTGAGAATAAAATCAGGCAAATGCAGAAAAACATGAATGAAAGAAATCGTCAGCAAAATAAGTCAGGAAAGCATGAAGGGGAGGTTACTATTGATTACGGCTCCCAGCAGTCAAACAATAATAAAAAGCATAATGAAGGAGAGTATGTGGATTTCGAAGAGGTAGATTAAAAGTTAGCTTAAACAGTACCAAAACGAAACATTTTTACCCTGCTGATTTAGTACTTTACATATCAGTTGAAACGGAAAATTAAATAAATGGCACAGGAAGATATTTTTAAAAAATTGGTTGCGCATTGCAAGGAATATGGTTATGTATTTCAATCGAGTGAAATTTATGATGGCCTTAGCGCAGTATATGACTATGGGCAATATGGAGTTGAATTAAAAAATAACATCAAAAAATACTGGTGGGACAGCATGGTGTTGCTGCATGAAAATGTAGTGGGAATCGATTCGGCAATCTTTATGCACCCAACTATATGGAAAGCTTCCGGACATGTTGATGCTTTTAACGACCCGCTGATCGATAACAGAGACTCAAAGAAACGGTACCGTGCCGATGTATTGATTGAAGAACAGCTGGCAAAAATAGAAGATAAAATAAATAAGGAAATAGCCAAAGCTCAAAAACGGTTTGGCAATTCATTTAACGAGCAGCAATTTAGAGAAACTAATGCCCGCGTACTCGAAAACCAGAGAAAATATAACGACCTGCACCAACGGTTTTCAAATGCTTTGAACGACAATAACCTGGAGGAACTAAAACAAATTATCATCGACCAGGAAATTGTTTGCCCCATATCCGGAACACGAAACTGGACCGATGTAAGGCAATTTAACCTGATGTTTTCAACAGAAATGGGATCTACAGCCGAAGGTGCAACCAAAGTATTCTTAAGACCGGAAACCGCGCAGGGAATATTTGTAAATTACCTGAATGTGCAAAAAAGTGGTCGTATGAAGATTCCTTTTGGTATCGCCCAGATTGGAAAAGCTTTCCGCAATGAAATTGTAGCACGTCAGTTTATTTTTCGTATGCGGGAATTCGAGCAAATGGAGTTGCAGTTTTTTGTAAAACCAGGTACTGAACTTGACTGGTTTTATAAATGGAAAAAAATCCGTATGAATTGGCACCAGGCTCTTGGTTTTGGCGAAGAAAACTATCAGTTTCACGAACACGAAAAACTGGCACATTATGCCAATGCTGCCGTGGATGTGGAATTTAAATTTCCCTTTGGTTTTAAGGAAGTAGAAGGCATTCACTCCCGAACTGATTTTGATTTGTCACAACATGAAAAGTTTTCGGGAAAGAAAATCCGGTATTATGATCCGGAATTAAATGAATCTTATGTGCCTTTTGTAATAGAAACTTCCATAGGTGTGGACAGGATGTTTCTGCAAGTAATATCTGCAGCATATTGTGAAGAAAAATTAGAAAAAGATTCCCGTGTTGTACTTAAACTACCCGAAGTCCTGGCACCAGTAAAACTTGCGGTGATGCCCCTCGTAAAAAAAGATGGCCTTCCGGAAAAAGCACGGGAAATTATTAGCAGTCTGAAATTCGACTTTAACTGCCAGTATGACGAAAAGGATTCCATAGGGAAACGATATCGACGTCAGGATGCCATAGGTACTCCATTCTGTGTTACTGTTGACCATCAGACCATTCAAGACAATACAGTTACCATCCGCTTTCGTGATTCCATGAAACAGGAACGAGTTCCTATTTCGCAGTTGGGTCAGATAATTGGTGAAAAAGTAAGTATGCGAAAGATTTTTGAAAAATTATAATACCTTTCCGTGAAGGTGGTATAAGGATGAGTTTTATTTTTTTTCTCTTCCTTGCTGCCTTCGCGGTTTTTCTTTATTGATTTTCTTATTTTTAAAGATTCAAGCTGGAGGCAGAATGAAAAAAATCCTGATAATTACCTATTACTGGCCACCAAGTGGAGGAGCAGGTGTGCAACGATGGGTAAAACTCTCAAAGTACCTTATGGAATTTGGCATTAAACCATTTGTCCTAACAGTAGACGAGAATTATGCAAGTTATATGGCTTTGGATCCTTCATTGAATCAAGAGGTTAACCAGAATGTTACTGTTTATAAGACAAAGTCTTTTGAACCAATAAATATGTATGGGAGAATTGTGGGAAAAAAGAATGTTCCTACAGCAGGGTTTTCTAATGTGAACAATAAGAAATTTTCGCAGAAATTAATAAATGCATTAAGAAGTAATTTTTTCATTCCGGATCCCCGAAAAGGCTGGAATAGTTATGCTTATAAAAAAGCACTGGAAATTATCGGAAAAGAAAAAATTGACACTGTTATCACTACGTCTCCTCCTCATTCAACAC
Source organism: Mariniphaga sp. (assembly GCA_041642235.1). GTDB lineage: Bacteria > Bacteroidota > Bacteroidia > Bacteroidales > Prolixibacteraceae > Mariniphaga. The sequence continues at coordinate 114 of JBEPWX010000173.1, read as the reverse complement.
AATTAATCGGATTAAAATTAAAAAGAAAAATAAACATTACATGGATTGCAGATTTTAGGGATCCCTGGACAGATATCTACTATTATAATATTTTAAATCATTCGGTTTTTTCAA
>JBEPWX010000172.1:0-6662 GCA_041642235.1 Mariniphaga sp. | reverse complement strand
TAATACACCTGCACATTGTTGCGGTTTCTTTAATCCGGAAATTCAATCTGCAAATAATACCCACTGTGTTTCCGGATATTTAAGACCGTTTGATTGTCAAAAATCAGGTATTGTCCTTTTATTCCCCGAAGAATTCCTTCAATCAGAGGTGTTTTATCGAAAGAATGGCCTTTAATTGTAAGCGGGTAATCTGCGAGGGGATACTCAAGTGATGTAATAGTATCATCATTGCAGCTATATTTTTTAAGCTCAGCAGGTAATAAATTCAATGCCTTCTTTTTCTCTACCAGCAGGTTAATATTTTCATTGCCACAGCTTTTAAGCATACTCTGCCAATTCGTACGATCTGCTATATATCTTTTAAGAAACAGCTCTATTATACCAGCAATATGCCGATTAGGTGTACGGGCAAGTTTTATGGCAAAACTGGCCCCCTGGTCGATCCATCGTTCTGGTATTTGGTGATGCCGGGTTACTCCTACTTTTAATTCATTTGCTACTGCCAGGTATACATAATGATTCGAAAGATCCTGAACCTTTGCCCACTCCATATCACGTGCTATCCCAAAATGAGATTTTGATAGTTCTGGTCTTATGACTGATTCACCAGCCTCAGGTGCACTTTGCAGGCACTTATAACAAAATCCCTGATTAAATGATCGTTTGATTTTTTTTCCGCACGAAATGCAGTTTATCTGACCTTTAAAGGATAACCGGATATTTCTCCCAATTTTTGGGTTTAAAAAAAAGCTGTTGCCTCCAATCTGCATATAATAGTTCACCGGGGACATCAATTTTGATTTCATTTTTAATATATTTCCTTCAATCTTCATAATTGAAATGCTATTTTGCATTGAAAAACTTCCAAAGTGGCTGTTACATCCTCATTACCCGCAGCAAATAATCAAGCAACTAAATAAAGAAGAACCAGAATCTAAAATCAATTTGAATTGATTATTGTATCCAAAACCCGGACGTTTAAAATCCATTGCCGTTGTGAAAGCTGCATACCAGCAGTCACAGTAGTTATTTATCCCAGGGATAAAGTTTCCGCTATTTGCCCTCTCCTATAATGTGCGGTGAAATTTCTCCTTCTTTTATTCCATATTCTATTGTAAAGATACGACTTTGAGCTAACATGCCCACGATAGAAAATAGAAAAACAAATCCTAAAATAAGGCCGATAAAAAATGCCTGAAGCATTGATAGTTCCTTATATGATTTAAGGAATTTAGAATAAACAATTACGTATTTTTTTTCTAAAAACATTACAAGAAATTTCTATCTTGCATGCAAAATAGAACGGATAAGATACACCATGGGAAAATTGATAAAATATTTATTTATTTTAATTTCTGCCTTGCTTTTAACATCTTCGAAACCAGACAAAAATTACTATAACGAATTGTACCGCCCACAGTTTCACTTTACCTCTGAAAGAAACCTGACAGGAATTCCAGGAGGATTGATATATTATGATGGTGAATACCATATGTTTTACCTTTACAATCCCCAAGGTAATGATAATGAATTTTCACATTGGGGGCATGCTGTAAGTACCGATTTGGTTCATTGGAAGCATTTACCTGTTGCATTATATCCCGATGAAAATTCAAATGACAAAGAATTTTGCACTATTCTTTCAGGTTCAGTTATAGTGGACAATAAAAATCTTTTAGGCAAGCAACAAAGTGTTGAAAAAACCCTCGTGGCCTTTTATACTAGCCAACAATGTGGTCAGCGTATTGCTTACAGTAATGATAAAGGGATTACATGGAAAAAATATGAAGGCAATCCGGTGATCCCATACAACGAAACAGATGATGCCCAACATCCAAAGGTAGTTTGGCATGAACCTTCCCAAAAATATGTTATGGTTCTTTACCGCAAGACTTCTGAGGACGATAAATCTAAAGGTGTATCCTTTTATACTTCTGAAAACCTGGTTGACTGGCATTATAATAGTCATATATATGGATTTTCCGGGTGCCCCGATTTTTTCCCTATGAAAGTAAGCAACCGGCCTGAAGAAACTAGATGGGTTTTATTTGACGGTGACGGAAGCTACATAATAGGTAATTTCGATGGTAAAGATTTTTCACCTGAAACAGCCAAAATGAAAAACGATTTTGGAAATAACTATTATGCTACCCAAACCTGGAACAATATTCCTGAAGAAAACCATCGCACAATTCAACTTGCCTGGATGCGAGGGGGAAATTACCCCAATATGCCTTTCAATGGACAGATGGTATTTCCCGCTGAACTTTCGCTTATGAAATTTAATTTTGGATACAAGATTGTACGAAATCCCGTGACCGAAGCAGAGCTTTTGCACAATAAACAATATACCTGGGAAAATAAGAAGCTGATTCCAGGTATAAATCAGAATATTGTAAAAAAGGTAAAAAGCGATTGTCTGCATATTATTGGAGAATTTGATCTTAAAACCTGTAGTAGTTTTGGTTTTTATATTCGTAAAAACAAAAAGCATACTGGCGCAGAGGTTCTTTATGATGTTAAACGCGGCACCTTATCGTTAATGGGTGTTTCTGCTCCGGTAGAACCTGTTAATAATAAAATCTCTCTTGAAATTTTAGTTGATCGATCATCGATAGAGCTTTATGCCAATAATGGGCAGGCAGTTATTTCAAATTGCTTTACTCCTGAGGAGGGTGCTAAAGGATTGCTACTATTCTGCACAGGTGGAGAAGTAATAGTTGATAAACTGGATATTTTCAAAATGAATTCAGCCTGGAATTCAGCCAGATAATTTATAAAATGAGAGTGATCAGCTGCACCACAACAATTAATAATACCATTGCAACAGGATAAACCGTTGCATAGGCTATAGAATGTGCATTGGTACCGGTCATGGAATCTGCCGCAGCCAGACCGGGAGTGCTAGTCATGCTACCACTAATGGCTCCCAACATACTTAACAGATTCATTCTAAAAAACCATTTTCCGGCCAATGTAGCAATAATCATAGGTAGAAGTGTAATTATGCCTCCAAAAAGAAACAGCTCAAGCCCATACTTTTCAAAAGTTGTAACAATTTCAGCTCCTGCACCGGTACCAACAGCAGCAAGAAAAAAGATAAGTCCGAGTTGCCGTAGCAGTTGATTTGCTGCCCCACTCATTGACCATAATACAGGGCCTGTTTTTCCTAACCGACCTACAACTAAGGCCACTATGAGTACACCTCCGGTAAGACCGGGACTGAATGAGAAGCTTCCAACAGCAAGATTTATTTTTCCAACCAATACTCCTAAGATGATACCCAAAGCAACTGGCAATATATCGGTATCAGAAAGCCGTTTCTTATCATCTCCAAAAATCCGGATAACCATCCCCATATTGGCTTTACTGCTGGCGATGATGAGTTTATCGCCAAATTGCAGCTTTGAATTTGGGGTGGGTGAAATATCAATTCCTGACCTCCTTATTCGGGTAATGGTAGCATTATATGTATGTAGCAGGTTTAATTGTCCTATTGTTTTATTCACAACCTGCTTATTAGTTATTAATACCGATCTTACATCGTAGTTTGCATCCAGAGGAATCTCTTCATCAACAGGTGCTCCTATCAGAATACCTACACGTTCCAGGGACTCTTTTGTTCCCACCGCCTTTATCAAATCGTTTTTATGCAATACTGTTTCTGAAGTTGGTGTAACAGCAATACCATTATGTACTACTCTTGAAACTACAGCCTTAGTCATATAACGGATTCGTAATTCACCAATAGACTTACCGACAATCTTTTCGTTTTCTACAATAAAATTTTCATGCAGTACTTCAGGAAATTCTTCCTTTATTTTCATCTGGTATTCTTGTTCCGATTTATTCAATGAAACCCCAAGTATTTTTGGAAGAAAGCGAATAAACAAAATAACACCAATTACTCCAAATGGATATCCCACTCCATATCCAATTGATGCTAGCGGGGAACCGGTATGATCTATTGCAGCTGCCAGACCTGGAGTGCTTGTCAAAGCACCGGTAAGCAAGCCTGTCGCAATGTTCTTATCTATATCGAACAGAAAAATTACAGCAATGGTAACAATTGCTGCTGAAAAAATAAGAATAGAAGCAAAAACAGCAAGTTGTCTTCCCTCTTTCTTAAACGACTCAAAAAAACCTGGACCTGCCTGGATGCCTATGGTAAAAATAAACAATACTAAACCAAGGTATTGAAAATCGGAGGGTATAACAATTCCAAAATGACCAAATATCAAAGCAACAAAAATAACCGCTGACACATCAAGCGAAAGGCCGGCTATTTTAATCCTGCCCAGCATAAAGCCCAGGGCTACAATCAAAAAAAGAGCAAAATAATTATTAGCAAGCAGATCCATTGTTCAATTTTTTTTCGATGCAAAGGTAGTGAAATGTATACCTCCGGTTTAAATCATAAAAAAAAGGAACAGATTCTGCAATAAAATTAAGAAACGGATTAAAAATAAGCCATTACGACAACCATCCGGTTCCCATTAAAAAGCTCAAATCAGCCCCAGGGTCATACTCTACCGGTTGTTCTCCATTTTTAAACACCTTGCAATTTTGTTTACCAATGAGGTCTAACCTATCGTTTTCCAGTTTTAACATTGTACCTTCACGTAAACCAACTACATATATTTCCGGATATATCTCGATAAATTCGGCAATTCGCTGATCGCGTGTTTCTCCGGCATGCCCCTGGATTATTTTATCGAAATAATGCGGGTTGATCTGAAATGGTATTAAACCAATACAATCAAAACCCCTTGGTTCAATAATTGGCATATCGTTGGTGGTGCATAAAGTAGGACAAACAATATTAGCCCCTGCACTCCATCCAATATAGGGCGTATCATTATAAGCCTTTTCCCGTATGGGGTTCATCAGCTTTTTATCGTGCAACATTCGAACCAGCTTCCAGGAATTTCCGCCGCCTACAACAATTGCCTCGGCATCTTCAACCGCTTTTATCGGATCGGCAAATGTATGAATCCCTTTAATATGATGCCCAACTTCAGCAAACCGTTCTTCTACCTTATCACAATATTCATCAAATGAGTAGGTAACGGCAGCGTAAGGTATGAATAATGCAGTTACAGATTTTTCACCCAACAATTTTTTGATTTCATGCTTTGGATAATCCAAGTAGGCTTCTCCGGCCATAGTAGAATTGCTAATGAGTAAGAGTTTCATGTTAATTATGTTTTTATTTCATAGCAATAACAGAAACATTCATTTTATATGCAATGATATTTATTGGTTTTAATAAAATAAAAAACAGACAGGGAACAATGCAGATCTTTTATCAGATAACCTACTCTCCCACATTTCATATTTAACAATGTTATTCATATAGGTTATTCAGATTACAATTTGCCAGTTCTACTATAAAATCACCTATCTGGTCAGTTACTTTTTCCAAAAATCTACGTCCTTTTTCAGCAGAGGCTTTTCCCGGGTCTCCAATTCCAGTGTCCTCGCTTACCTGGTCCCATTGACGAGGCGACCAGGCAATCTGGTTTTCTATGCCTTTTAATTTCCATTTTTTTACTTTCCCTTCTCCGGCTTCATCTAAGGGTAAAACCAATTCCGGAAAATAATGCATAATTACACTAGTTTCCATTTCATTTGCATGATCTCCACCCTCTTCAAAGAATTCAGAATTGGGAAATAATTTAAACCATTGATTCAGGGCAATAAACATTCCAGGGTATTTGGGCATAATTTCACGAATGTGAGGTTTAAAGTCATTACCTCCATGTCCGTTCATTATTAATAGTTTTTTAATTCCCTGGTTATATAATGCCTTCACAATATCATCAATAATAGCCATTTGAGTGGTAGGCCGTGTGTGCAGGCAAAAAGGCATTTCTATTTGCCCAGGATTTTGCACACCCAAAGGAATTGTTGGCAGAACCATCACCTTTGCTCCTTTTTCCCAGGCTATTTTTGCGGCATCATATGCAATCCGGGTTGTTTCAAGCGAATCGGTTCCATATGGCAGGTGATAATTATGTGGTTCAGTTGCTCCCCATGGTAGCACAGCCAATTCATATTTTTGATTTCGGACCTGCTTCCAGTTGGTTTCTTCTAAAATATAATGTCTCATATTCAAATAGTGTTATAAACTTATTAATGATACTCCAAAAGTTACCGGGATTAAATGAGGACCTTTATCTTCTTTAAAAAAAGGTACCAGTTCATAGGTTGCAAAGAAATTAATCCACCGATAACCTGCTCTCACCATCACCCCATATTTAAAGTCCTGCAGCGAGTAATGCCCAGGAACTTTCAATTTTTCTTTCTTGCCCTCCGAACGGTACTTGATTTTTGTATGGCTCCCCAGACGTAAACCACCATATAAACCACCTGCAACATATATCCGGTTATCGTATCGGTTTACACGAATTTGGTATTCATTTAATAGAGGCACAATAAGTGAAATAACAGATAATTTCGATTTTTGATTTTGATCAAAAATTAAAATCCTGGGTTCAATTGTGCCATCCTCAAGCCGCTTAAGGGTGGTATTATCGTCAAGCCGGTAACTTTGAAGATGTAGCCCCAATCCGGTTACCAGACCAATAGCATTTCTATTTCGCTGCAACCCAAAATTCTTCTGAAAAAGATTTATAGATGCAGAATTAGAACGAAAAACA
>JBEPWX010000171.1:0-6669 GCA_041642235.1 Mariniphaga sp. | reverse complement strand
AGTGGAATAATCGTCTTTTTATATTCGTACAATGCAGGAATCGGGAAGCCAGCCAACATTTCCATCAGAGAGTTTAATCTCCTTCCATGTATTTATACTGTCGGATAATTCTACTTTTACACCTTCATATAGAAGAAACAGATCTGTACTTGTTTCAGAGGGGGCACTTTTAACTGTGACACGAGGGCAAAATACTATAGCATGTTTTCGCTGATTGATTTTTTCTTTTTGGCGGGCAGCAAAAGAAAAAGTGAATCCTGAAACTGCAATTAACAGAATTCCGAACCAGAATGATAATTTTTTTAGCAATGAATTTCGGCTGAATATAAATAATCCCAGTAATCCCAGAAAGATGATGAATGCTCCAATACTTATGCCGGCCCACGTATCAGCCGGATATTGATTTATTATACTATTGCGCCACCGGATATAAAAAGGCTGAGGCAAGGCTTCAATTTCAGTTACAACATACTGATTGGCAAGATTGAGGTTAAAGTTAATATCGGGGTCCTGAGGGGATAAAAGTTTAGCTCGTTCATAATTTAATATCGCGTTGTTAATATCTCCGGTTTTATAATAGGCATTCCCTAAGTTGAAATAGAGCTTTGACGATTCTTCTCCTGATTGTAAAATCTGTTCGTAAGCAGAAATTGCCTTCTGGTATTCTTCTGTGGTGTAAAATGTATTAGCTTTTTCCCATAACACCTGGGATGTGTCTTGTGCTGAAACAGGTAGTAAAGCAATTAATCCCAACAAAATAAAACCATATTTTATTAAACCTTTTATCATCATTTGGTATATTTATATATCTCTGGTTCAGCTATCACTGTTTACTATTTCTTAATCTGTTTTTCCATTCTGCTCATGGTTAAAACAGCCTTTTTATAAAGTTCGTTGCGGGCTTCAGAACCCCCTACAGGAGCGAAACGTGCATATTCACACTGCTCAATAATTTCTAAAAAGTCGTTGATAAGGTCTTCATCCACATTTCTTTTTCGAAGATTTACCGCTGCATTTTCACGATTTAAGGTTGCAACCGGAATGCTTAATTTATCACTTAAATATCCCCAAAATGCTTTCAGAATAGCTTCATGGAAAGCTTCATTCCGGTTGTTTTTCATATACCCTAAAGCCACTTTTAGCCGCTTTACTGCCAACCGGTTTGCTTTTTTATTACGCATAAGTGCTGCATTCGCATTTTCCCGTGCTTTTTTTCGATAAATAATAATTAAAACGAGGAATAATAAGGAGCTTCCTCCATAAATGGAATAAAAAGCAGGTGTACCATAAAAAGTTGTTCCCTGTTTACGAAGCATAGGATCTCCCTGGCGGATAAACCGGATATCCTGACCAATCATCTGAATTTCTTCTCTTTGTCTGGGATTAATTACGGTAGCTGATTGATCGTCGGTTCCTTTTTCCACACCTAACCTGTATTCCTGAGTTGAACGTGTTACATAAGATCCGGTAGCCGGATTAAAATAAGTAAACTGAATGGAAGGTATGGTATAATCACCTTCAAATCTGGGTTGAAATAGATATTCAATGGTTTTGCTTCCGGTTACACCGTTTTCAGTTGTTCGTATATTCTCTGTCGCACGTGGATCATATACTTCAAAATCTGTGGGTAACTTCAACTCCGGATTTCTTAATAACCGCAGGTTCCCGGTACCACTGATAGTCATTTTTAGTGTAACGGCTTCATTTGTGGTAACTTGGTCGGCACTTAATTCAGAATTTACTGAAAAATTTCCGACACCACCATAAAAATGTTCCGGTTGTGGGGGTAAATCTTTCACATTGACCGAAACTGGTGTGCTTGTAATTCTCGACTTAACAGTTTGAATTCCACTGAAGAAATCATCGAAAAAACTTCGTGGTCTGACCCTTTGCTGAACCAGTAGCGACATGTTGAACGGATCAATGGTTATTTTTCCATTTTGTTGGGGAAATAAAACGGTTTTTTTTAAAATACCTACCTGGTAAATTCGATCATTATAAACCTCGCGTGAAAAATTTATCTGTTTTGGTATTTCAATGTCTTGAGTGTAAAAACCTTCGTAAGTTGGTAAATTTACTTCATCGAAACCTGAAATCGGGATATCCGGGTCGGCATACAGCTTAACTGTGGCAATTAATTGTTCTCCTCTGAACACATTTTGCTTACTTAATTCCACTCTGAGGAAAAGATTATCACCACCTAATTCTGTAGGTTGATTTCTTCCTCTATTACTTTCGCTCTGCGGCTGCTGCTGCTGTTGTTGACGGCTCTGGGCTTTAACTACCTGTATTTTGAGAGAATTGGATTCCAGAATCTTTCCGTCCACCTCTATGGAGGCCGGTCTGATTTCGAAATTGCCTTCATTTTTTGCTCTTAAAATATAAGTATAGGAGTAGGTAACTTCGCGAGTGGTTTTACCATTTATTGTGCTTATGCTGGTTGATTGACCTGTGCTTGGCCCTATCAGAATTTCAAAATTACTGGTTAATCCGGGTGGCAGCTGTAAATTTGTTCCCCGTTCGTTTATGGTAAAGGAGAGTCTGAATTGCTGTCCAATTTCAACTGCATTGGGCGCCGACATCACAAATCGTGTTTGTTCAGCTTTGGCTCCCATCACTGAGAATATGAACAGGAAATATATAATTAGTTTTTTACTCATTTTAGCTTTTAATACATATTCTTTAATTCCTTCGAATTACCATTCTTTCTCTGTTTTCAATGGCTTTGCCTGATCAGCTTTTTCTTTTTTTACTTTTTCCTGGATTTTACGTTCATCGTTTTGCAATGCCTGCAGGAGCTGCTCAGCATCTTGTTTCGAAATTTTCGTTTGTTGCTGTTGCTGCTGCTGCTGCTGTTGTTCTTGCTGGTCTTGATTTTGCTGTTGCTGTTGCTCCTGATTCTGTTGTTGCTCCTGTTGTTGTTGATCCTCCTGATTTTGCTGTTGTTGCTGATCCTCGTTTTTTTGCTCTTGCTGTTGTTGCTCCTGTTGTTTCTTTAGCATCTGCGCGTAAGCCAGGTTGTATTTAGTGTCAAGATCGTTTGGATTTTTACGCAGGGCCTGTTTATATGATTCAATACTCTGATCAATTTGTTGTTGCATCAGTTGACTATTTCCAAGATTATGAAGTGCCCGGGCTTTTTCATTCGGAGTTTCCAGCTTCTCCGATAATTCGTTAAACTTTTTTTCTGCTTCTTCAAACTGCATTTGCTTGTATAATGCATCGGCCAGGTTAAATTCCCATTGTTTATGCCCTGGTCTTTTTTCCAAAGCTTTCAGGTATTCTGCTTCTGCTTTCCTGAATGTGGAAGTATCGAGCCGGGTAGTATCTTTAACGGCCTCCATAAACATTTTATTTCCACTGCGAATGTGCTTTCTTTCATTTTGCCCAAAGGCTGTTACTGTAGCTGATATTATAATAAGAAATAATATAAGTTGTTTCATCATTTAAATTTATTTTGTAGAAAACAAATTTATTTTCATCAGGTGTTTATTTTTTCTCTCAAGAATAACTAGATCAAGCAACAACAATAGAACTCCGATAGCGAAAAAATATTGAAACTGATCATCATATTCTGAATACACGAGCGTATCAATTTCTTCTTTTTCCAGTTTGTTTATTTCCTCGAAAAGGACATTTAATCCTATCTGTGCATTGTTTGCCCGTACATAAATTCCGTTTCCAGCCGCTGAAATTTGTTCGAGCATAGACTCATCCAGTTTAGTAATTATTACATTTCCATTGTTATCGCGCATATATTCAGTCTGGCCGTTTCGTATAACCGGAATGGGAGTTCCCTGAGGCAATCCCATTCCAATTGTATGAACTACGATGCCCCTTTCAACTGCTTCTTTGGCAGCAGTTAGGGGATCATCTTCATGATTCTCACCGTCAGTAATTACTATGATCGCTTTATTGGCTATTCCTTCAGGAGTAAAAGAGGTGATGGCACGTTTTATGGCTGTCCCAATGGCTGTACCCTGTCGGGGCATAATATCTGTATTTATGGCCTCAAGAAACAGCTTGGCTGAGTTGTAATCACTGGTTATTGGTAGCTGTACGTAGGCATCACCTGCAAATACAATCAATCCGATTTTATCATCTTTTAACCTGTCAATCATCCTTGAAATGGCACGTTTGGCTCTGTCCAGCCTGTTTGGCTGAATATCTTCCGCCATCATACTGTTTGAAACATCGAGTGCAATGATAATTTCCACCCCTTCACGCTGTACCTTTTTCAGTTTGGAACCAAATTGAGGACGTGCGGAACCAATAATGAAAAAGGAAAGTGCCAGTATAAGAATTATGAATTTAAACAAAGGCCTGTTTTTCGAGGCCAATGGCATCAATTCTTCTAAAGCAGTTTTATTTCCAAATCGCTGTAATGCCCGTTTACGGGAATATCTCGACCAGATGAAAAATAGTGCCAGTACCGGAATGATTAGCAACCCCCATAAAAATTCACTATATGCAAACCTAAACATTTCCATTTTTTATAGTTTTAGGGTACCGTTTTAAAAACAGTGATACGCAGTAAAAAACTCAATACCAATAACAAAATTCCTGCCAGTGCAAATGGGAAAAACTCCTCGGAGCGGCGGCTGAATTCACGCACTTCTATTTTTGATTTTTCCAGCTCATCTATTTCATTATATATTTCCTGAAGTTTCGTATTGCTGGTAGCCCTGAAATACTGTCCTCCGGTAATGTTCGAAATCTCCTGTAACATTTGCTCATCTATTTTTACTTCAACATCGCGAAGTTGAGTGCCATAAGGAGTTTGAACCGGATAAGGAGCAGTACCAACAGTACCTACACCGACTGTATATACTCTGATACCAAATGTGCGTGCAATTTCTGCAGCAGTAAGTGGTGCAATCTCACCTGAATTGTTTTCTCCATCAGTCAATAAAATAACAACACGACTGATAGCATCGCTATCCTTAAGCCTGGCTACCGCTGTTGCCAATCCATTTCCTATGGCTGTTCCATCCTCAATTAATCCGGTCTCAATATCTTTAAACATGTTCAGCAGAACGGCCCGGTCGGTGGTCAAAGGTACCTGTGTAAAAGCTTCGCCTGCAAATACTACCAATCCCATCCGGTCATATTGCCGGCCAGAAATAAATTCCATAGCAACATTTTTTGCTGCTTCAAGGCGGTCGGGAGTAAAATCCCTGGCAAGCATGCTTGTTGATACATCAAGTGAGATTACAATATCAATACCTTCAGTGGTGACATTTTCCCAGTTACTCGATGATTGGGGTCGGGCAAGAACTACCGTAAATAAAGCAAAAGAAAGCATAAGAAGAACAAATACAAGGTGCCGCAGGTAATATCTTATTGTTTTAGGTGCATTCATTACCGGTGCTGCAGATGAAATACGAATACTTGCTGTATTTCTTTTCTGACTGAATATATACCATCCAGTCATTGGTATAAGCAACAACAATAAATAGAAAAATTCCGGATTTTTAAATATTAGTCCTTCAAACATTCTGTTCCTTCTATTTTATTTCCACATCTTCTCCTTCTTCATCCTTTGTGTTTTCAGAAGTTTCCGTTTTTTTTACCTCCTCTTTGGTATCATTTACAAAAAAGTAGGAGTTAACCAAAGTCATGTTGTCATCATCAGGCAATGGCCTGTATTTGGCAAATTTTACCAAATCGGCAAGTTTTAAAATCTGTCTTAAATTCCCGAAAGTTTTATCTTTCAGTAAATCCCGGTTATTTCTGAAGCTCTCGATTGTTTCATCTGAAGTTTGTTCCATAGCAGGAATTTCAAATCTGTCTTCAATATATTTTCGTAATGTTTCAGTAACTTCACTATAAAATTGTTTCGTTTTACCTTGCTGCCATAACTTTTCTTTTTTAATACGATCAAGTTCCCGCAATGCAATAACATGTGCAGGTTCTTTGGGTTTTTTAGGTAAAACAAACAGTGGCTGGTTGTTTTTCTTCCTTTTAATGGCATAAAAAATGAAAAATAAAATAGCGGCGATAAGAATTATTCCGAGTATATAGGGAGTGACCTCTTTCAATGTTACAGGAGCATCGTAAGGCATTTTAATATCTGTCGGGCCACGAGTTGTGTCAATTGGTATGGTGTGAACATTCAGTGTCACACCATTGGTTGGGATCGAATCAAACCTTTCATTAAGGTCTACTTTAAACCAGAAGGGTGGGATACGGTAAGATCCGCTGTCGAAAGAAGTTATTAAATAAGCACGGATTTGTTTTTGAAAGTTTTCATTTTCCATTTCAAAAGTATCCGTATTAAGCCGTTCAAGTACCTCAATGTTCCCTGCTATAGTGTCTGGTACCTTAGGAAAGTCAATACGAATATTTTTGGGGTGATCAATTTCAAGAAACAGCTTAACCTGATCGCCCAGCAAAATATTTGTGGAATCAATGCTGGCAGTGGCTTTAATCCGCTGTGCCTGTAATGTAGCCGTTGTCAGCAGCAGTATTAAGATTGAAATTATTTTTATTTTAAGTTTCATTCGCATTACTGTTTAACAGCCCTTTTCTTGAAAAGAGTCATTAAAGATTTTACATAATCTTCCCGTGTATCAATTGAGGCGTAATCAATATTGCATTTTTTAAACATTGTATCGAGTCGGACAATATGACGATTCCAGTAATCGGAATATACTTTCCTTACCTTTC
>JBEPWX010000170.1:0-6714 GCA_041642235.1 Mariniphaga sp. | reverse complement strand
TAACTTTTTGGGTTCCAATTTTAATATTGTCCCCAACTTTTTTTTGCAACAAACTGTTTAATTCTTAGCCTGTTTTGGTTCGGAAATAAGCTCTGGCAGGATATTTGTTTTATGTGAATTTGAAAGCTGTATAGAATATGGGTTCATGATATGTATAGGATTTTTGAACAATATTGCTATTTTTGGAGCTTATCAGTATAGAATAAAATTAATTAGATAACTTAAAAGTAGAAAAATGAAAAATTTATTTTTGTTAACTGCCGCTCTGATGCTGTCGGTATTTTCTTTTGCACAGGATGCTGCGGAACTGATTAACCAGGGAAATGAGGCCATGAAAGCCGAAAACTACGAAAAAGCTTTTGAGCTTTACGATAAAGGAATGAAAAATATTGGTGATGTTGAGGTAGACCCTTCCATTAATTTCAATATAGGCTTTGCCGCCTATAAATCAAATAACCTTCAGGGGGCCATTGAATATTTCGATAAGGCCATTGAAGTAGGTGTAAATGTTTCTAAAAGTCATGAGTATAAAGCATTGGCTTATAATGAAAATGAGAAATATGAACAAGCTGTAGCCAGCTACGAAGAAGCAATAGCTGCTGCTGATGGTGATACAGAATCTATGGTCTATAATGCTGCCATTGCTGCCTACCGGGGTGATATGTACGATAAAGCGGTTGAACTGTTCGGTAAAAGCGTTGAAAATAATTACCGGGGAGAAACCGCTCTTTACTACAAGGCTGTTACCCTGCGTAAACAAAATAAAGATGATGAATATAAAGCTACCCTTGAAGAAGGTGTAAAAAAATTCCCCAACGATAATCGGATTTCAGATGCCCTTGCCAAAACATATGTTTCTGAAGGAAACGAACTTTATAAAAAAGGTGTGGCTATTTTAACTGCTGCCAACCAAAAAGTGAGCAGTGGTGCCATTTCTACTGCCGATGATGCCTACACTGCCGAAGTGGAAAAGTCAAAAAAAGAATTCCGTGCTGCAGTAGATGTGCTTAATAAAGCACTGGCAATCGATCCTGATAATAAGAATGCAAAGAAACTGAAAGAAGCAAGTGAAGCTGTTCTTCAGTCGTAAAGAAGTCGTAAAGAATAGGAAATTTTTCATTATAGCAGCCGCAGGTTAATTACTTGCGGCTGTTTTTAATTGATACAGGCATCCTGAAGCTTTCCGTTGTGATTCGTTGCTTATTTATTTTCAGTTGATGGTTTTCTGCTGTGATTTTAAATGATCTCTTTTCCACATTTAAAGGATAAATTTTTCGTGGCAGTGGATTCACCTCTTTTTTTAATCCTGCTTTTGGTTATTTCTTATCCCTGTGAGGTATATTACTACTTTTTTTTTAATAATGTACGCTTTTAGAAATCAGTAATCGCATCACAATAATGAGGCTTCTTCCCTTATAATCCGCCTGACCTGATTCATAAAAATAAAGATGTTAAACCCTTAATATATAAAACATTCCGGAAACGACTTATCGCTGACCATATCGAGTCCGTACAGAATAAAAAACCTATCCCGAATTTCTTTATTCGCAGGATTTCATCATAAAGGTGCTAAACTCCTGTATCTGCGGTTCCGATATTCATTTATACCACAGGCCGGAGGGGGGAACTGCCATCCGGATGGGATGGTTATGCAACAATAAAAATTATTGGAAATAATCCTGGGCACATTACCTTTGGTATATGTAAAAAAGTGCATAACATGACATAACCGCAGGTGTTTTTGATGAAATTGCGTCACATTGTCGGTAAAAAGTTCAAAAATTCAGTCGAATTCATCTTTTTCCAGTCTGGAACAGGAATTGGTTATGTCTTTTTCAGAAAACAAATAATAATAATAATTAAAATTAAATAATAGGAGAAAAGGTTATGAATTTAGTAAGATTTCACAATCCGCACCGCACTGTTAACCAAAATTTGGTTGATGAGTTATTCAATAATTTTTTACGAAATGATTATGACGAAAATCATTTAAACGATTGCAACTGCAAACCGGCAACCAATATTCTTGAAACTGAAAAGGAATTCAAGCTTGAAATGTTACTTCCGGGGTTCAAAAAAGAAGACGTTCAGTTAAACTTCCACGAAAATGTTCTTACTGTAAAAGTAGAACTTCCGAAAAAGGAAGAAAGACAGGAACAGGAATACAAATACGAACACCGCGAATTTGAAGCCTATAGCTTCGAACGCAAATTCAAAGTTCCAAATACCGTAAATGCTGAAAACATTGCAGCACGTTACGAAAACGGAATCCTGGAACTGGTGCTTCCCAAAAAAGAAGAAGCGTTGCCAAAACCACCGAAAGAAATTAAAGTAGCTTAAAAATCTATAATCAACAGAGGATAGGTAAAAAATGCCCGGCTAAACGCCGGGTTTTTTGTTGGGCATAATTATAAAGGGAATGACCGATTACTGTTTACCTTTCAAACCCCGACCAATGCTCCCCTCTATTTTACATATACGCTGTCGCTCATGTCCTTTTCATCATTGCTGCGGAAGGCAATCCACAGATCGGGCAGTTCTTCCTGTGACACCGGCATGTTAATTTCCCATTTAAAGCTTTTGGCAGTGCGGCGGGCGCCGGTAAACAGGTATTCGGCGGTGCCGGTTTTTGGATTACGGGCAATCACCAGCAGGGTATCCCGTCCGCGAAGCTTTTCGTCTTCTTCGGTATTGGTCCATTCCACCACCAGGGAATCATCTTGAACAGAAACCGACACCTGTTGCGGTAAGGGTAGCGGACCTTTGCTGAGTAGCGCCTCTTCCATGCTGATGCTGAAATCGGGGTAGCTGCCCTGCACCGCATTCCGCATAATCTGCGACTTTGCAGCATGATAGGGGGCTCTGCCCACAGCTTCACCTGCATATGTTTTGCGTATTAACTCTTTAAACGGAGTCATAAAGGCGGTAGCAACCTGCATCCTGGCACGCTGCGCCAATTGGGCTTCCGATTTCCTGTCGGTGTACTTCGACGGCTTCGAACGCATGAAACTCTTTCCATGCATGGTGTATACTACTACATCACCTATTTTTCCCTGACCGGCTCCCATAATGTTGTCTCCAATTTTTGCCATAATCTGATAGTTTTTAAATTCAACTTTAATTCTGTACAAATTTAATTTTAATTCAATATAAAGTCAATTATAATTGAATTAATATTGAGTTAATTTTGAATTAATATTGAGTTAAGGTTGAATTTACAATGAAGAATGCCATAAATAATACAATGAAAAGATTTAGTAAGAAAAACTGTTTTTTTTTTCTCTGGGGGATTCTGATTTTATCATATTCCGCTATTATTTCTAAAATTCCTTAATTTATATCCCTTCCTTTTTTCAGGAAAATATATTTTTGTTACTGAAATAATAATAGCACCATGGCCAAACGAAAAAAAGGAAAAACAGTAAAAATGACTTCACCCGAGAGTTACATCAGGCAAAGAGCCCGTACTTTACCCATTCATGAATGCCGGATTAATTCAGAGTGGGAGGAGAATGGAACAGCCATCATTGCTGTTGCCCGTAAACATACTAATGGGAATTTTACTGTGGGTTTATTTCTTGTCGATTTATTGTGCCTTGGAGTAAAGGATGCCCAGTACTTTTTCAATATTTATCCGTCGGAATATAAAGAGTTGATTGAGTACAGAGAAGAAATTGCTGACATGATACCGGTAGGTTATGAACTGATTCACAACATTGTTTATGCGGGTATTGAATTTGCTGAAGATTATGGATTTAAACCACATAAAGATTTTTCAGTGGCTCAGTATATTCTGGAAGAAGATTCTGATGACATTGAGTTCCTGGAGATCAATTGTGGTTCTAAGGGTAAGCCATTTTATGTTCGCGGGCCGCTTGACAGCGATCTGAAATTTAACCAGGTAATTGCCCAGCTCGAAAAAACTGCTGGTCGGGGGAATTATGGTTTTGCGAATAGACAGCCGGATGAAGATTGGGACGAAGATTGGGACGAAGAATGGGATGATGATATCGAGGAAGATGATTTTATGAACGATGATTTTTTAGATGATGGCTTGTGGGATGAATTCCCGGATGATCCGTTTGATGTAGAATTGGATTTTAATGAAAAAGATATTCAAAACAGCAGCGTCTTTCAGTTCAAAATTCAGATAAAAGATACTTCCAAACCTCCGGTCTGGCGAAGGGTAACTATTCCGTCTTATTTCAACTTTCTCCAGTTTCATTACATCATTCAGATTATTTTTGGATGGACAAACAGCCATCTTTACCAGTTTTCTGAAAAGTTTTTTGGTTCAAAAAGTGTCATTACCACAATTTATGATGATCATGAGGTTGGTGATGAGCAACAGATTGCAGCAGCAGAAGTTCTGCTTTCTCATATCTTTAATATAGAAAATCAAAGATATACCTACACCTACGATTTTGGTGACTCATGGGAACATCAGATAATATTGGAAAAGATAATTCCTGGAGTTGCTCATGGGGTTCGTTTGCTTGAAGGAAAAGGGGCCTGTCCGCCTGAGGATTGCGGAGGCGTTTGGGGGTATGGAAATTTGAAAAAGATAATGGAAGATAAATCCCACCCTGAACATATGGAATACAGAGAATGGCTTGGACTGGAGAGGAAGGAATTCTGGAATCCCAATTCTTTTGATGTTGAGGAAACTCAGAATGTTTTAAATAACTTATTTGGCGGTGAAACTTTTTAGGAAGCAATAAAGAGGTAACGTTTGTTTTATCGCAGAAATCACCAGAATTTGTGGGGTATTGAGTGAATTGACAGCAAACGATAGCTTTTGTACGTAATGAGCTGGTAATTAACGCTTATGAAATTTGAATCCTGACCGATAGATTTAGTAGAGAGATAGAATACGGGATGGTGTGTTATCCCGACTGTTGGCTGTGGAGAATTGTTTTTATTCATCATTATAAACTTTTTCGGAATGAGAATTATAAAAGTAAAAAATCAGTTAAAAATAGCTGTTCACTATTTTTCTGCACTTTTCATTTTTTTGTATTTAATAGTTGTAGTTTGTGAAGAAGCACAGGCAAATCAGGAGCAGCCAAAGAGAAAAACAAAAGTTACCATTGTGGGTGATCAGTTTTATATTAACGGCGCGCCAACTTATCAGGGACGCACATGGACAACCTCCAAAGGGGATTCGTTTCCGGTTGAGGGGCTTTTAATGAATTCAAGAATGGTGCAGGGCATTTTTGATGATTTAAACCCACAAACAAAGGGACAATGGGCCTATCCTGATACCAAACTTTGGAATCCCGACAGAAATACAAAGGAATTCATTGAAGCTATGGCAGCCTGGCGTGAACATGGTCTTCTTAGTTTTACCATAAATCTGCAGGGAGGATGTCCTTATGGTTATTGCCGCAATCAACCCTGGGATAATTCTGCCTTTGCACCTGATGGTTCCCTGAGGGAAGGTTTTATGAACCGGCTCGGGCTTATTCTCGACAGGGCTGATGAACTGGGAATGGTGCCCATTGTGGGATATTTCTATTTTGGTCAGGATGAAAACCTGGTTGATGAAGAAGCCATTAAACAAGCTGTGGTGAATACCACTGAGTGGATACTTGACAAGGGGTACAAAAACGTAATCGTTGAGATCAACAACGAATGTAACATTAAGGCCTATGATCACGACATCCTAACGTGTGATCGCATTCATGAACTCATCCAAATTGCCAAAGCAATTGAAAAGGAGGGAAGATCACTTTATATTAGCACATCACTTGGGGGTGGCGCGATCCCTCCTTCCACAATTGTAGAAGTTTCCGATTTCGTTTTACTCCATGGTAATGGTGTAAGTGACCCGGAGAGGATGGAAGAAATGATTAAACAGGTGCGGGATATGACGGTTTACAGCACTATGCCGATCGTAAACAATGAGGACGATCAGCCCTGGAGAACTGTTGAACAGGGATGGGGGGAATACGGCAATAACATGGTTGTGGCTGTGCAAAACTATGCGTCGTGGGGGTTCTTCGACTTCCGCCGTCAAAACGAAAATGCCAGGTTCAACGAAGGGTACCAAAGTGTACCGGTAAATTGGCAAATCTCTTCTGAACGTAAACAAGCCTATTTCAATCTGCTTGCAGAAATTACAGGATATCCGGGCACACCAAAACTGATAATGGAATGGTCGGATGAACCTGGAAAAGTAACCGTTAAAGTTGAAAATTCAGGTAAATTTCCCACTTTAAATGAAGTAAGCCTGTTGATTAATAATCAGGTTGTTAGCGAAATTACGGATGCTCCGTATAGTTTTGAAATTGCAGAAATGCCACAACACTGGCACTTTGTTAAAGCCAGGGCAAAATACCAATCCGGAGATGATGAAATTATTATTGAGACTCCTATATACGAAAATCCATGGTGGCTATACGGAGGGGCAAAAAGAAATTAAACAGTTATTTGTGTCGTAAACAAGATTTTGGAGAGGCATAGCTGCTTACAGATGGCAGTTAATCGCAGTTTATTGAAGAAAGCCGTCATTTGATTTAGTACTGGATGTATTTTTCCGGGAAAATTAAGATATTTACCGGTTCGATGGTAATTGAAACAATACATAATAAAGATATTCTGTTTGAATTTCTGCAGAAAGAGGCAGGCCTTCAGATTTATCTTACCGGTGATCTTGACGATTTTTTCTGGCCCAAAACACAAGGGTTCGCCCTGAAAGAAGGCGATGAAATT
>JBEPWX010000169.1:0-6741 GCA_041642235.1 Mariniphaga sp. | reverse complement strand
ATATTATGTTGATTCTGCCAATATTGATAAGCTCACAGAAAAAGCAATCGTCCATATGCTTGCTGAACTGGATCCTCATTCAGTTTATATTTCTAAGGAAGAAGTAGACAAAATGAATGAACCACTCCAGGGAAATTTTGAAGGAATTGGGATAACATTTAATATTTTCAAGGACACACTTCTGGTAACTGCAATTATTCCCGGCGGTCCTTCAGAAAAAGTTGGCATTCGTGCCGGCGATCGCATTATCAATGTAGATGGAAAAAATATAGCCGGTATAGGAATTAAAAACAGCGATGTTTTTGATCTTTTACGTGGTGAAAAAGGAACCACTGTTGAAATTAAAGTGCTTCGCAAAAATGAGAATGAGCTGGTCGATTTTACAATTGTCAGAGATAAAATACCTATTTATAGCCTCAATGCTTCTTATATGTTAGATGATGAAACCGGATTTATCAAATTGAATAAATTTTCCGCTACCACCACCGAGGAATTTTCTGATGCTGTAAATGAGCTGAAGGATAAAAATATGCAAAATTTAATCCTCGATTTACGTGGAAATGGCGGAGGATATTTAAAAACTGCCATTGAAATTTCCGATCAGTTTCTTGTAAATAACCGACTCATAGTATATACCGATGGCAACAATGATCCTAAAAGGGAATATAAAGCTACTTCCAGCGGAAATTATGAGGATGGGAATCTGATAATTTTAGTTGATGAATCCTCTGCATCTGCCAGTGAAATTGTTTCAGGAGCAGTGCAGGATTGGGATCGTGGTTTGATTATAGGAAGACGTTCGTTCGGCAAAGGGCTGGTTCAAAAACCATACTTCCTTAATGATGGTTCCATGGTCAGGTTAACAACGGCCCATTATTATACACCTAGCGGCAGAGGAATTCAAAAACCTTATAAGAACGGTTTAGCAGAATACCGGCGCGATTATATGGAACGTTTTAGCAGCGGTCAGTTGTTCAGTGCCGATAGTATTTCATTTCCAGATTCTCTAAAATATAAAACATTGGTCAGCGGAAGAAATGTATATGGTGGTGGTGGAATCATGCCCGATATTTTCATTCCAATGGATACTTCATCTTATAATCAATATTACAACAAGTTGAGAAGAAATAATATCGTATATAATTTTGTACTTGATTATGTTGATAACAACAGAAGTAAGCTTCAAAAAAAGTACACCACCTTTAATGATTTTAACATGAATTTTCAGGTAACTGACGGAATGGTGGAAGAAATTGTAGTGGAAGGGGAAAAAGAAAATATTGAACGGGATGAAGAAAGTCTGAACTTTACTCTGGATACCATGAAGAAAGAAATCAAAGCTTTGATTGCCCGTGACATCTTTTCCCGAAATGAGTTTTATCAAATAATATTTGAAGATGACGAGGCTGTCCAAAAAGCCCTGGAAGTAATAGAAAATAAAGAACAGTACAAGAACTTGCTTGTATCGGCCGAATAACAAATGATGTCTGAGGCCTTAATTACCTGGTTGTGGGAAAATATAACTGAACTGACAGGAGCCTTTCTCGGATTGTTGTATATATTTTTTTCAATCAGACAACATATTTTTACCTGGCCGACGGGTTTACTTACATCATTAATTTATACTGTTGTTTTTTTCAGATCTGGATTCTATGCCGACATGGGTCTGCAGGTATATTATGTAGGGATTAGTATATATGGATGGTATTATTGGATAAAGGGGGGGAAACATCGAGTAGGTTCAAAAAGTCAGGTACCGGTAAGAAAAACCTCACAAAAAGTTTTTGTTGTAAGCTTGCTTGCAACAGTTTTTATTTACATACTGCTCCTGGCTGTTTTGCTTAATTTAACAGATTCTACGATACCTTACATTGATTCACTTACAACTGCCCTGAGTATTACTGCCACATGGATGCTTGCCAAGAAATATATTGAGCATTGGTTAATCTGGATTTTCGTTGATTTATTTTCAGCAGGATTATACATTTACAAAGAATTGTGGCCAACAGTTATCCTTTTTTTGGTTTACACAGCAATGGCAGTAGTTGGTTATTTTGAATGGAAAAAAGATTTATCAGTACAAATTGAAAAAAAAGCCTAAAACAATAATAGTGACAGGTGCTGAATCCACAGGTAAAAGTGCATTGTGCAAGTGGCTGTCACACCATTATAATATACCCTTCATCCCAGAGTTTGCCAGGGAATATATTGAAAATATTGGCAGACATTATAGTTACACCGATGTGGAAACAATTGCCCGAATACAGGTGCAGCAATTTAATGCCCTTAAGAATCAGGGACATTTCCTATTGATTGCCGATACCTGGCTAATAATTACAAAAATATGGTTCGAAGAAGTATTTAAACAGAGTCCTGATTGGATTGACCCTGAAATCCAAAAAGAGGAAATCAGCCTTTTCCTAATATGTGAGACAGATCTTCCCTGGATACCTGACAAGGTACGTGAGAACGGTGGCGAAAGAAGAAACTATCTTCAATCGCGGTACATAGATACTATTGAACACTATGGTTTTCAATACGAAATTGTCAGGGGCAAGAACAATATACGGTATTGGAATGCTGTAAGGCATTTGGAACAACATGGTATAGTTAAACCAAAGTGTGTATGACTTGTTAAGAATGCAAACATTTTTTTAGGTTGATTTAATTACATTTGTACAACAACATAAAAACTAATACTAATGACTTCCCACGAATTTGACAGCAAAATATCTCAGACGATAGAGAGTTTAAGCGATCCCGACACTTATGATGTTGTTTGCCATGAACACCGCCTTGGAGAACCGTTACCTTCAATAGCTAACTTGCAAAAAATCATTGATATGGTACGTGAGATTCTCTTTCCGGGATACTTTGGAAATACATCATTGAGACCAAATACTATTCATCACTATATGGGAGTTTATGTAGATGAACTTTACGAACTTTTAAGCCAGGAAATTTTGGCGGGCATGTGTTTTGAATGCCATGATGAGAATGCTGATAAAGTGGAAAAACATGTGCTAGAGGCAAAAAAGAATGCTATCAAATTTATTGAACACTTACCTGAAATAAGAAGAAAACTTGTAGCGGATGTAAAGGCCACTTACCTTAATGATCCTGCAGCAAGAAATCTCGGTGAAGTTATATTTTGTTATCCTGCCATACGGGCAATAACTAATTATCGCATGGCGCATAAACTTCTTGAACTTGCAGTACCCTTAATTCCAAGATTCATTGCAGAAATGGCCCATAGTGAAACAGGAATCGACATTCACCCCAGAGCACAAATAGGTGAAAGTTTCACCATTGACCATGGTACTGGCGTGGTAATAGGTTCCACAAGCATTATTGGCAATAATGTAAAAATATATCAGGGAGTGACGTTAGGTGCAAAAAGCTTCCCGCTTGATGAGAATGGTAATCCAATAAAAGGAATTCTCCGGCATCCTATTGTTGAAGATGATGTAGTAATTTATTCAGGTGCAACAATTCTAGGAAGAATAACAATTGGTAAAGGTTCGGTTATTGGTGGAAATGTTTGGGTTACCCGCAATCTACCCCCCAACTCAAAAGTAATTCAATCGCACCCAAGGGAAACAATGTTCACTGAAGGTTCAGGCATCTAATCAAAAACATATTAATTTAATTATAATTGGAAAAATTTAAACTTGCAGCAAAAACATTTGCAGGACTCGAATCGGTATTGGCCGGCGAAATTAAATCTATTGGAGGTTCAAATGTACAGGAAGGACGACGGATAGTATTTTATGAAGGAGATATTGAAATGATATACAAATCAAATTTTCTGCTCCGGACAGCCCTAAGAGTGCTTAAAGAAATTGCTGTATTTCATTTTAAAGACATTGACCAGTTTTACCTAAAGTGCAGGGAAATAAACTGGATAAAACATATGGCTGTAAATCAAAGCTTTGTTGTCAATAGCACGGTTTCCGATTCCAGAGAATTTCGTAACTCAATGTTTGCATCATTGAAAGTAAAAGATGCCCTTGCCGATTATTTTAGGAGTAAAACAGGAAAAAGACCTGATGTAGATACTACTAGTCCTGAAATCTTTATCCATGTGCATATCAACAGGAACAATTGTACCCTTTCGCTCGACAGTTCCGGAGAATCCCTGCATAAAAGAGGATATCGTACAAGTCAGGGAAAAGCACCATTAAGTGAGGTACTGGCAGCAGGTATGATTTTGATTTCTGGATGGAATGGCACTACCGATTTTATAGATCCTATGTGCGGATCGGGGACACTACCCATTGAGGCAGCTATGATTGCACAAAATATAGCTCCCGGAAGATTTAGAAAATCATATGCATTTGAAAACTGGCCAGGTTATAATAATGAGCTTTTTGAGAAGATAAAGACAATTCAAAGGGGAAAACCATTTATTAATAAAATATATGCTTCGGATATATCACGGGAAAATGTACTTACTACCCAGACAAATGCCCGGAGAGCAAGGGTTTATTCAAGCATTTATTTTCAACAATCGGATATGAAAAATCTGAGAATAAATACCAGCAATGCAACCATAATGATAAATCCACCCTATGGGGAAAGAATCATCCAGGCAAATCTAAATGAATTGTATACTATGATAGGACAACAGCTTAAATTCAATTATGCCGGTAATACCGCATGGATTCTCTCTTCATCAAAAGAATATCTTAAAAATGTGGGATTAAAATCCTCAAATAAATTGATTCTGTATAATGGATCGCTAGAATGTACTTTTACATCTTATCCGCTTTTTAGCGGAAAGCGAAATCCTAAAGAAATGCACTAAATTTTATTGAGTAAAATAAAGTACAGTAAAAACAAGAAGTGAATTAGTTTCCTTCTTCTTCCAAAATATCTTTTTGTCTTGTTGCAGGTTTGGTATCAGCACCACCACGTACTTTCAACATTTCATTGGAAGTTAAAACTTCAAAACCTTGAAAATTTGCTCTCTTTTGGGTATTAGAAAAAAACCTTTTCATCGTAAATAAATTTAGTTCGTTAAACTTGAAAAACACACATTCTATATATATATTCCGAAAACAAGGAAAAGGTAACCCTCAAATTGGAAAAAAAATTAAATTATTTTAATTTGGTCGTTTCAAAAGCTAGCATTCTGCAATGATGAAAACATTTCTGATCATTTTCTTATCCCTGCTCCTATATCTACCAAGTTATCCTGATAATCAATATCATAATGACAGTATACGTGCGACTCAAAGCTATCGGAATGCATCAATTCTCATCCGAAATGGTAACTATTTAGAAGCAATTGACACATTAAAATATTCTGCACGACTAAGGGAAAAATTATATTCCAAAAAAAGCTATTCATATGGGTTAGTACAAAACGCCCTAGGTATTTCATATCGTAATCTTGGAAATCTGAACAAAGCTTTGGAATCTTTTCTCATTGCTGAAAAAGCTTATTTAAATGAATTGGAAAAGAACAATTTAGCAATTGCAAGATTATATAATAATATTGGAAATGTTTATTTCAATAAACTTAACTATGGAACAGCAGCTGAGTATCATCAAAATGCAGTAGATATTTTTAAAAGCCAACAGGAAATAGATGAGTCAGGAATAGCTGATATCTATTACAGCCTGGCAAATACATATTTTGAGTTAAGAAAGTTTGATGAGGCATTAAATATTATTGAAGATTATCAGCAAAATGCTTTTCCTGATACAAAACTATTTTTTCTCAGTCTTAAGGCTGTTATTTACCATGAGTTAAATCAAATTAATAAGGCAAATATCAGCTATCAGGATGCCATTAAATATGCAAAATCATTTTATTCAGAATCGGATATTAATTTAGGATTTGAATACATTAACTATGCTGACTTCTTAATTAAAAATAACAAAATTAAAGAAGCCCAGAATGTATTAAATCATGCAAATGAAATATTTGTTACAAATGGGATTAATAATGGAATCCTTTACTCTCTCTATTTAAAAACAATAGGTTATTTACAAGTAAACAGAGTTGTAGAAACAAAGGATTGGGAGGCTTTTAGGTTTCAAAAAATTCATAATTTGACTGAAGCGATCAACAGTTATAAAAAAAGTCTGGAATCACTTGGAGTAAATATCAACAAGCTTTCTGATGATTCCGGTACATTAACAAGTACAGTTTCGCTTTCGCAAAGCCTCGAGTTGTTAAAACTCATAGCAGATACTTATACCCAGATTTCAGATTTATTTTACATCATGAAAGATGAACAAGGTAAAAAGCATATTCAGAATGCGCTTGATTATTATAAAATTATAACCAGATTAATCCAAAAGGCACGAAAAGAAATTTACTCAGATGAGAATAAAATTCAACTCAGCGAGTTGGAAGAAGCTACTTTCTTAAAGATTATTCAAACTGCATGGAAAGCTAATATCATTGAACCAGATGCTGAAGTAACCAATTTTGCCTTTGCAACTGCAGAAAGAATGAAAGCAAGTTCGATTTTTGACCGGCTCTCAGATCAACTTGCAAGAGAAAATAGTCTCATTCCTGATAGCCTCACTGACCTTGAGCTTTTTCTAAATTATAGTATTACTAGTACGAACGAGAAATTATTTAATCTCCGTCATGAAAACAATCCCGATGATTATGAAATATTAAAAACCGACTCCATTCTTTTTCAGTTAAAAAAACAACGCGATGAATTGAATCAATATCTGGAAAGAAACTACATCGACTATTATGACATGAAATATTCCAAC
>JBEPWX010000168.1:0-6774 GCA_041642235.1 Mariniphaga sp. | reverse complement strand
CTTTTACTGAAATGGCAGAAGGGCATGTACCCATTCAAAGTTGGGATGTTGATTATAACGAAGAAATTCAAAGAGAAACTTATAAAGCTTCAAAACTTTATGAGGCCTTAAAGGAAGGATATTTGAATCCACTGATTATTTCGGCCTTACCGCCGGAAACCAGAGTGCCCGATACCAATAAAAGTAAGACACTGATAGTAAATCCGGGTAAAAAGTATAATGAAACAGAACTTTTGGACTATGATGTCATCTGGTTTAAACCAGGAATACACGATTGGTCGGACATGGGTTATGCCCCATTTTTTCAAACACGTATAAAACGTGGACAAACGGTTTATTTGGAAGGAGGGGCGTATGTAATGGCCAGGTTTAAGCGTTATCATGACAAAGAGGCTGGTCCAACATCTATTGTTGGCCGGGGTGTTGTTTCAGGAATAAAACACATGTGGATTCATAGTTTCTCTGAAGCCAGCCAGTTGATTGACATCGATACCATTTCCGGTATAACCATTTCCGATAGGGCTGCATTTAGTATTTACAACAGCCGTTTTATAGAAGATGTGACTTTGTTAGGTGCATGGCACGGAAATAACGACGGGCCAGATTATTCAGACAATTGTCTAATACAAAACTGCTTTTTTTTGTCACATGATGATAACCTGAAAATCAATCACAATACACATGCACGGCATATTGTTATCTGGCAGTCTTCCAATGCTCATGCTATTATGGTCAAAGAAACATATCGGTCTGACTTAGAAATGGCTAATAGCATTGTAGAGGATGTTGATATCATAACGTACTTTCAGGATCCTAACCGACGGAAAGAAGATTGGGCGCGTTTGGGAATGGGGGCCATTGCTTGCGTAACCGCAGTTCCTTACACAATCAGGAATTTTACATTTAAAAATATCAGAATAGAATCGCCTTACCTTTATCGCATATTCAATATTTATAACCTTAATACCAATGAAATAAATCCGGGCTGGTTTATGACAACCACTGAAGAACAACATTCACGTATAGAGGGAATGCACTTCGAAAACATAACGGTAACAACGCCTGTCATTGCCTACCGTTCTCTTTTGGGGTCAGGTTATGATAATTCGGTCAAAAACCTGACTTTTAAAAACATTAAGGTGAATGGCACTTTAGTTACCGAACAGAATAAGGAACAATTTTTTGAAATTCAACATGATAAAATTGATGGATTAAGATTTTTACTAGATTAATAACAGAAAGTTCAGAATAATGTCAGCGAAAAAGCTTTATTCCGTGCATTTCCAACATTTAAATAACTGTCTATAATGGAATTATAATGCTTTAAAAATCATAAAGAGGTGAGACAATCTGTTCATTATGGACACTAACTTATCAATTTCGAACTAATACTAGTCCATCCATTTGAACACAAAAGTTAATTTTGAAGTTGACTACAGATTTAGTCGGATTTAGGTAGATTCCTTCCCGTATCAAATGATATTGGGAAGGAATTTTATAGAAAACCAGTTAGTGTCAAACCGAAATAAAAATGAATAAATTGATTCTTTTACTGTTCAACGGAATTCTGTTTTCCTGCTCAGTTAACAACAATTTTGTACCACAAAAAACAAACCCTGAAAGTTGGGACATCCTCCGCCCTTTGGGAAACCCCGACAAAGGCTGGTATCATCACATGCTCGACAACGGTATTGGGAAATACCTTATCCAGGATGAAAACGATTTACACTCATTCCCCGGGATTGATCATCTCTACCAGCTTCTGGTTTGGGCTTTTCTGGAACTGAAAGAAGGAAAAATAAATTTTCAGCCATTGGTTGAAAATATTAAACTGGACAACCAAAAAAGTTACGGCTCAATTGTGCACCTTCATTTCTCGGTCATTGATTTTGCTCCTGGCTGGATGAAAAAATATAACATTCCCATTCGCAATGAAAACTGGCTGAATCACAATTTTGATTTTATTCTGTTAGCTGGCTACCAAACAGAAAGTATAATAATTTCATTTCCAAGGGTAATTGGTTTATAACACGGTTGTTGGAGTTTCACTGAGATGCAATTTAATTTAGTCTATAAAATAAAGTTCGAATTGATAATATTAAAAGTTACATATGAATAAACCATTTTTATGAAAACGAAAAGATTAATATTGAGTACTTACATTGTGCTTGTTATTGCAGGATGTAGTGCAATTAAAAAAGAAACTATGGATGAGAAAACCAAACCTAATATCATTTATATCCTGGCTGATGACCTTGGTTACGGCGATTTAGGCTGTTACGGTCAAACAGAAATCAAAACACCCCACCTCGATAAAATGGCTGAATCAGGTATGAGGTTTACCCAGCATTATGCCGGTTCTACAGTTTGCGCACCTTCACGTTGTGTTCTGATGACAGGTCTTCACACGGGGCATTCCAAAATTAGAGGAAATGCCAATGTGCCTGTAAATAAAAATGATACAACCATTGCAAGCTTATTGAAAAATGCAGGTTATAAAACCGGTTTGATTGGGAAATGGGGATTGGGCGAGGCAGGCTCTTCAGGAGTCCCCAACAAAAACGGATTTGATTTTTTCTATGGATATCTGAACCAAATCAGAGCCCACAATTTTTACCCCGATTACCTGTGGCGAAATGACGAAAAAGTTTCGTTGGATAACGAAATTGTAGTGGCCGATAAAGGATATGCAAAAGGAATAGGAATGGCATCGACCAATAAAAAAGAATATTCGCATGATTTGTTTACCTCAGAAGCTTTACAATTTATTGAAAGGTCACAAAAATCACCCTTCTTTCTATATCTTGCATATACTATCCCTCATGCCAACAACGAACATTGGCTGGTTTCGAAACATGGTATGGAAGTACCGGATTACGGAATTTATAAAGATAAAGACTGGCCTGAAGCTCAAAAGGGATTGGCTGCCATGATAAGCAGAATGGATGGTGATATTGGCAAAATCAGAACTAAGTTGAACGAGTTGGGTATCGAAAAAAATACACTTATTATTTTTTCAAGTGACAATGGCCCGCATTCAGAAGGGTTGAATGACCCTGAATTTTTTGACAGCAACGGCCCATTAAGAGGACAAAAGCGTGATTTGTACGAAGGGGGGATCCGCGTACCCATGATTGCCAATTGGCCGGGGACCATAAGTCCGGGACAAGTCAGTAATCATCAGTCTGCGTTTTGGGATTTTCTTCCAACAGCTTGCGAAATTGCAGGGATTAAACCGCCGGAAAACATTGACGGCATATCTTTTTTACCTGAATTGTTAGGACAACCGCAAACTCAACACGATAATTTGTATTGGGAATTTCATGAACAGGGTGGCAAACAGGCTTTACGAAAAGGAAACTGGAAGTTGGTAATTCGTAATGTGGTAAATGATTTGGAACCGGTTACAGAACTCTATAACCTTTCTGATGATATATCTGAGGAGAATAATCTGGCCGGCGAATATCCTGAAATGGTTAAGCAATTAACCGATATGATGAAAAAGGAAAGGGTGCCAAGTAAAGCGTTTCCCTTTGCAGATTGATAATCTGCTCAATGGATTGAAATTAATATAATCATTAAAAAAATAAACGAATGAAATCAAAAATTAGTTTAATCATAACACTGGTTTTCTTTTTAGGTGCATGTAACAACAACCAAAGTGCAAAAACACAGGATGAATCGAAACTCGCCCAAACTCCTCCAATGGGCTGGAACAGCTTCGACAGTTACGGGGTTTACCTCCATGAAAAAGCGGCGATGGAAAACCTCGAAGCTTTTGCAGAAAAACTAAAACCGCACGGTTACGAGTATTTTGTAATTGATGCCGGTTGGTTTGGAGAATTTGAACTTCAGCCCGGTACGATTTATCCTGCCGAGAAGCATGCTAAAAAAATGAATTTCAACGAATATGGTTTGTTGCAACCTTCCGAAACCTATTTCCCAAATGGCCTGCAGCCCATAATTGACCGGTGCCATGAACTCGGTTTAAAATTCGGTCTGCATTTAATGCGCGGAATTCCGAGAGAAGTGGTACGACTCGACCTTCCGGTTAAAGGAACAGATTATACGGCTGCCGACATTGCCGACACAACAAGTATTTGCGTGTGGAACGATCAAAATTATGGGATAGATATGAGCAAGCCCGGAGCCCAGGAATTTTACAATTCATTGATAAATCAAATGGCCGATTGGGGTGTGGATTTTATAAAGTACGACGATTTGGTTCCCTATCCGGAGGAAATTGAAGGGGTTGCAAACGCCATTGAACAATGCGGAAAGCCCATTGTATTCAGCCTCAGTCCAGGTGGTGATACAAATCCCAACCATCTGGAAGCATTTAAACGAGCCCACATGCTTCGGGTAACAAAAGACATTTGGGACGAGCAAAAAGGAATTGATGAAGCATTTGAAGCCTGGCGCAAATGGCAGGGCAAAGAAGAGCCAGGATTCTGGATTGACATGGACATGATTCCGTTTGGTCAGTTACAATTAATGTCTCCAAAGCCGGAAGGTTTGGAAGGTAATGAGTCAAGAGAAGAAATTGTGAATAAAATAAAATCAGGCGAGCTATCGAATGTTGAATTACTGGCCGGAAAAGGCTTTAATCGCTGGAGTGAATTCACCAAAGATCAGATGTACACGTTTATTACCCTTCGCGCCCTGGCAGCTTCCCCGTTAATGATGGGCGGTGATTTACCCACACTCGATGATTTTTCATTAAAACTGATTACGGACGAAGAAATGATTGCCTGCAATCAAAACGGTGTAATGGGGCATCTCGTGTACGAAAAAGATGGCATTGAAATCTGGAACACGCCGAAGAAAAACAGCGAAAACGGCTGGATTGGAATATTCAATCGTACGTCTGAAGTAAACGAAATATCGCTTAAAACTGCCGATTTGGGACTGGATGCAGCACAAACGTATGACCTTGAAAACATCTGGGAAGAAAGCAAAGTGTCTGCACTGGACTTTTCTGTGAGTTCCAATGGAGTGGTATTTCTTAAATATAAAGGCAGGTAAGGTATTTTTTTAAAATATCAATGAGTAAACTCAACCGAAAAACATGATGGGAAGATTTGTTTACTTTTTTACAATGTTATTTCTAATTACAGGCAGTTATTTTGTTCGTGCGCAACAAATAAAAACCTTCGATAATATTCCAGGAAGAAATCCTTCTGATTATTACCAATGCCGTGTGAGAGAAGTGGGGAGCGATCAATGGCACAACGCTTTTGTACTCCAAACTAAAAGCAAAAATCCGATACCTGATGAAAAAGATGAAAACGGTAATACAACGGTTTCTGGAAATGGCTATACAAAACAATTAAAAGGATGGACCGCTTCGTGGATTGCCTTTGAATTTTCGGGTACATCGGTTGAAGTTGAGATTTCATTAAAAAGCGGTGTAAGTATAAGAGGCGATAACGAAATAACCAGTGCCATGGTAAGGCCTGTCGCAGATGCAAGTGTCGCTGTAATTAGGGATGGAAAAGCTTATGTAACGATAAATAAATATGCGAATATAAACGTAGATATCAATGGTCAGATGGAAGATCAGTACACCGGAATGGATTATACTGACAGTGGAGGTGCACCAATACATACCATTTCAATTTTTGCAAATCCCTTTTACCATGTGCCCGATACAACAGGTAGTAAGGTTTATACTCTTAGTCCGGGAGAAACCATCCCGGCCGACAGAACCCGATGGGATACCATTTATTTTCAACCCGGTGTGCACAACATTGGAACACCATTTACCATGAGAAGCAATGATGTTTTTTACATCCCCGGTGATGCCGTTGTACATGGAACTATCCATCCCGTGGATGCCTGGGGAATAAATGCTTCTAAAAATGTTACTGTTTATGGCTCAGGCACATTAAGCTGCGCAGAAGTCCCCAGGGACAAAGGCAAAAAATACAACAAAGCATTTACCTATCAGGGTGAAGCATGGCGACTGGAAGGATTTGTTGTTGCAGATCCTGCCAATCATACATTTAACATGAATTCTTCAAATCCGAATGGCAATCCCAATATTTATGAAAATCTTAAAATTTTGGGGTGGAGGGTTAATGGCGATGCAATCAATGCGTTTAGAAATTCACAAATAAGAAATTGCTTTTTCAGAACCCAGGATGATGTTTTTTATTATGGCGGTAACGACGTTATTATTGAAGATTGTGTAACCTGGAACGATTTTAACGGAGCAGTATTATACGTTACAAAAGGTGCCGAAACATTTGAAGAAAGCTGCTTTAAAAATATCGATGTAATTTATCACCGCGCCGGATGGCACTATTGGGATGGTGGCAGAGTCATTTCATTTCGTGACAGAAATCCCGGTAATGTCATCAAAAACGTTCAGATTAAAAATGTGTTGGTTGAGGATCCATATCCTGCATTTCCGCCATTTTATGGTTATATCAACGATAATGGTGATAATAGTCCCCTTAAGTATGAAAATATAGTGATTGAAAGTGTAATTCAGAAAAATGCGGGCGTAAGCAGCACAAAAGATTCTCAACATGGAAAACCAAGAAATACCCTGCTCGGTCTCGATGAAAGCAGAAAATTTTCAAACATCACTTTTAAAAACTGTTATTACAACGGAAAATGGCTGCGTAGTTTTGAAGATGGTGATTTTTTGCAAACGTATACATCAAATATTACTTTTTTGGTTGACGGGGATGCATCACTAAAGTGCTCTGTTCGTAATGGAGATATTGAAGCCAGCACTCCATTGTCCAAACAGGATTCTTCTTATGC
>JBEPWX010000167.1:0-6791 GCA_041642235.1 Mariniphaga sp. | reverse complement strand
AAAATAATTCCGGAGCTT
This sequence comes from Mariniphaga sp., assembly GCA_041642235.1. Classification (GTDB taxonomy): domain Bacteria; phylum Bacteroidota; class Bacteroidia; order Bacteroidales; family Prolixibacteraceae; genus Mariniphaga. The sequence goes on along the minus strand of JBEPWX010000167.1, from coordinate 6,773 downwards.
CCCTTTTCCTGTTGTCGAATCATGGAACAGGAAAACAAATGGATACTTTTCTGATTGATCTTGAACCGGGTGCCGATGCAGAAAGTATAATGAAAAATCATCCTGGACAAGAATTCTACTTTGTATTAAAAGGAAAAATTGCATTTACACTCGATGAAAAAGTTTACTTCATGGAAAAATATGACAGTTTTTATTTTAATTCAGCCAGATCACATTCTTTGAAAAACATTTCTAAAAGTAATTCCCAGTTAGTAAGAATTATTACTCCCCCCGAAATCTCATAATTCGAAATTAAGTATTTATTAATTTTTTTATTAGTTCTTAATTTTAATTAAGTGTGTCTTCACATATTAACCAAACAAAAATATCTTTGTATTGTAGTGTACTTTAATGAGTATTGTAAAAACTTTTAATTGTTATGAATAAGTTATTCACCATTCTCGAAGAAAAAAATATCTATTTACCGGAAAATATTAAAACTGTTTTACAGGAATGTAAGAGCTTATCTGTATTTAATACCACATTGGAATTGGCTGATGCTGCAACTAATGGTAAGGATAATCCGGAATTCCATGTAAAATATGAAATTCCGGAAAAGGGAGAATATACAGAAGCAATTATTCACCGGGTTAGAAACGGCATATCGGCTAATTATACTGAAGCATATATGCGCCGGAGGGATCCGGGAACTATGGCGGTTGCAGATAATCTGCCAACAGATAAAATCAGGTTCAGCGACAAATACGGCTACGATTTTTCCTCCCTTGAAAATGAAACTTACGAATGGCTAAAGCAGCAGGATTTAGCATGCTTCTTTTACTTTGCCGGAAGAGAAAATATAGGTTCCATGGGCATTGCAATAGCTCCGGCAAACGCTGCATTTTTTGCCATGGGGTTGTCCATGCTTCAGCAAATTATCCCAGTCGAGGATTTAGAATCCGATACGGAACTTAAGTCAGTGATTTTTGTAGCACCTGTTTTCAGGCACACCCATTTTGAAGGAAAACAAGTTGTGGTTCATAATCGCAGGGCTAACATCCACGAATTATATTCATACAACCTATATCCTGGACCAAGTGCAAAAAAAGGTCTATACGGGGTATTGCTTTCTCAGGGAGAAAAAGAAGGTTGGGTGACTGCGCATTGTTCTGCTGTTCAATCAATAAGTCCTTATGATAATGTAAAAACCTTCATGCATGAAGGAGCCAGCGGAGGGGGGAAAAGTGAATTGCACCAACATATCATCAGGGAAACAGATGGAAGGGTGCTTATTGGCAGGAACAGCATCACACAGGAAGAGAGGTTCATAAACATTCCCAGGTTTTGCTCCTTCAAATCTATAGCCGATGATATGGCTTTTTGTCACCCTTCATTTCAAAAGACCAATGGAAAGCTCCAGATAATTGATGCAGAAAATGCCTGGTTTGTAAGGGTTGATAGCGTTAAAGGGTATGGCGATGACCCTCATCTGGAGAAATTAACCATCAATCCAGAGAAACCCCTGCTTTTTTTAAACATCAACACATATCCCAATTCCACTGCACTTATCTGGGATCACATCGAAGATGAGCCAGGTAAGCCATGTCCAAATCCAAGGGTTATCCTGCCTCGCGAAATTGTAAAAAATGCAGTCAATCGTCCTGTTTCAGCCGATATCAGGAGTTTTGGGCTAAGGACACCAATCTGCAGCAAAGAAAATCCTTCTTATGGAATAGCTGGTCTGTTTCATATTTTGCCTCCGGCGCTGGCCTGGCTTTGGCGTCTGGTTTCCCCAAGAGGGCACAACAATCCAAGCATAGTGGGAACCGGTGCCATGCAAAGTGAAGGAGTTGGCTCCTACTGGCCATTTGCAACAGGAAAAAGAGTTACACATGCCAATTTACTGCTCGACCAGATTATAAAAACTCCACGTACACTGTTTACTCTTGTTCCCAATCAAAATATAGGAGTATGGCAGGTAGGTTTTATGCCCCAGCTTTTAATGCGTGAATATTTAACCCGTCGGGGCGAGGCAAAGCTGCGTGAGGATCAATACCAGCCGGCCAGGTGTAGTTTGCTTGGATATGAATTAAATTATCTTACCATCGAGAGTTCCAAAATTCCAACCCGTTTTCTAAAAGTCTATAACCAGATTGAAGTTGGAACCGAAGGGTATGATGCAGGAGCAGATATTTTGATGGATTTCTTCAAAAGTGAATTGCAAAAGTATTTGAAGGAAGATCTTTACAAAACAGGCAGACGAATAATAGAAGCATGTTTGTCGAATGCATCAGTAGAAGAATACAATGAAATTGTTCCAATGAGTTACCGATATTCATTCAACCAATTAGAAGATTTTGAACAAAATCATTATTAATTGATAGCTGGTTGTAAAAAATACAAGACCGGGAATTGCAGGTGCAGTACTGATTCCTTATTTGAACTGATTTCTTATTTGATTTTTCTTTAATTCGTAACTATAACTGTACCTTCCCGGTCTTTTTTTATACAAATTTCTTAAACTATGCCTTATCAGCAAAACAAAATAACCATCCATTTTAAATCTTAATCCAATGTTAGCACTGGCCGGGAGCATTTCTTATTACCAAGGGAAATGTGTTATATTTGCTTTTTATGTAAGAGACTTGGTTAAGAAGTATACGAAACAATATTCTGAAAATAAATATAAATACTTTGATAATGGAGTATAGTTTAACAAACCTGCGTGAATTGGAGGCTGAAGCCATTCATATAATCCGGGAGGTAGCAGCCGAATTTGAAAATCCGGTTATGCTTTATTCCATCGGAAAAGATTCATCTGTGATGGTGCGATTGGCAGAAAAGGCTTTTCACCCTGGTAAAGTACCATTCCCACTAATGCACATTGATTCCAAATGGAAATTTAGGGAGATGGTTGAATTTCGTGACAGGTATGCAAAAGAAAAAGGATGGAACCTGATAGTACATTATAACAAAGAGGGATTTGAAAGCGGCATTGGCCCATTTACTCATGGAAGTAAGGTACATACTGATTTAATGAAAACAAAGGCTTTGCTTGAAGGCTTAAGTAAATATAAATTCGATGCAGCTTTTGGAGGCGCTCGTCGTGACGAAGAAAAATCAAGAGCCAAGGAACGGATTTATTCTTTCCGCGACCGTTTTCATCAGTGGGATCCCAAAAACCAACGGCCAGAGCTTTGGAATATATATAATGCAAGGATACATAAAGGTGAATCCATCCGGGTCTTCCCACTCAGCAACTGGACCGAACTGGATATCTGGCAGTATATACGACTGGAAAATATTCCAATTGTCCCTCTATATTTTGCAAAGGAACGTTCTATTGTTGACATGGATGGTAATCTAATCATGGTGGACGACAGCAGAATGCCAAAAGAAATTGCAGCTAAAGCACAGATGCGAAAAGTTAGATTTCGTACTCTTGGATGTTATCCTCTGACAGGAGCAGTGGAGTCGGAAGCCGACACGATCGAAAAAATTGTGGAAGAAATGATGACGGTAACTGTTTCAGAACGTACTACACGGGTAATCGATTTTGATCAGGAGGGTAGTATGGAACAAAAGAAAAGAGAAGGTTATTTTTAATAACATTCCATACTTCCGAAGAAAAAACAATGGATGTAAAACAACACTGGAGATGACTGAATTGAATAAGAATAACAGCGATCAAAACACGAATAATTTCTCCCTCAATAAGAATAAAAAAGAGTTGGACATTCGTGCATTTCTCGATCAGGACCAGAAAAAAGATCTGCTCCGTTTATTAACTGCAGGTTCAGTTGATGATGGGAAATCAACTCTCATTGGAAGATTGATGTTTGACAGTAAAATGATTTATGAAGATCAGCTGGCAGCTTTGGAACGAGACAGCAGACGTATAGGTCATGCAGGAGAAGAAATTGATTATGCTCTTCTTCTCGACGGACTTAAAGCCGAACGGGAACAGGGAATCACAATAGATGTTGCCTACCGTTATTTTTCAACAGCAAACCGTAAGTTTATTATCGCTGATACACCCGGGCACGAACAATATACCCGAAATATGATAACAGGTGGCTCAACTGCTAATCTGGCAATCATACTTATAGATGCAACCAAAGGGGTAATTACCCAAACCAGACGACATACTTTTCTGGTTTCATTGTTGGGTATAAAACATGTTGTATTGGCTGTAAACAAAATGGATCTGGTAGGCTTCAGCAAAAAAGTTTTTGATACCATTTGTGAAGATTACAAAAACTTTATTACACAACTTGATATTCCTGATGTGGAATTCATACCATTATCAGCATTAAAAGGCGACAATATAGTAGAAGTTTCGCCAAATACTCCGTGGTATCATGGAAAAAGCCTGCTTGAATATCTGGAAACGGTACATGTTAGCAGTGACCGTAATTATAATGATTTCCGTTTTCCTGTACAATATGTACTTCGTCCTGATCTTGATTTCCGGGGATTTTCAGGGAAAGTAGTATCAGGAATTATCAGGACAGGCGAAACTGTAATGGCACTTCCCTCCAGAAAACAATCAAAAATTAAAAGTATTCCAACTTATAGTGGCAATTTGGAACGTGCCTTTCCTCCTCAATCCGTTACATTGGTGCTTGAAGATGAAATTGATATTTCACGGGGAGAAATGCTTGTAAAGCCCGATAACTTACCAAGAATGGATAGGCATTTCGAGGCAATGCTAGTCTGGATGGATGAAGATCCAATGGATCTTTCTGTTCAGTATTTCTTAAAGCATACTTCCAATACTACCCGCACCAGAATTGACTTAATGCGGTATAGAGTCGATGTTAATACGCTAGAGAAGTCGGAAGTGGATTCACTAGTCCTTAATGAAATCGGGCGGGCAGTATTAACAACTGCCAAGACTCTTTTTTTTGACCCCTATAAAAAAAATAAAAATACGGGTTCTTTTGTGTTAATTCATCCGGTTACCAACAATACAGTTGCAGTTGGGATGATCCTCGATCAACTGGAAAGCAAAGATCTTCCTTCAAGGATTACCGATATTGATAAAGAAACCATTCGACTTGGGAAATCATTAGTTGACACATCCAGACGGAATGAGAAATATAATCAGCGAGGAGAAACAATCTGGTTTACCGGCCTTCATGGATCGGGTAAAAATGAGCTTGCATTCAGCCTCGAAAAGCGACTATTCGAACTTGGTGCCACCGTTGTACTCCTGGATGGAAGTTCCATTCGCTCTGGTCTTAACCGAGAGCTCGACTACTCCCCTGCCGACAGAGCTGAAAACCTGCGCAGGGTTGCACATATATGCAAAATACTGAACGACCAGGGGATTATGGTAATTGTCTCTTTCATTTCAAGAAATGATTCATTGCGAAAACAAATAGCTGAAATTATTGGAAAAAACCGATTCCACCTTTTTTACATGAATGCATCCCTGGAATACTGCCGTAACAATAAACCCGAATTATATGAAAAGGCAGACAGAGGTGAAGTGGAAAATCTTCCGGGAGTTGATTTGGAATACGAGGTACCTGCAGATGCCAAACTGATTTTTAACCCTGCCGAAAATGAACTGAATCTTACAGGTATTGTTAATTACCTCGAAGAAAATCAAATTTTCCCTATAAATAAAGCTTTATGAAGATATTAGTCACCGGGTCCGCCGGTTTTATTGGATTTCATCTGGTAAATAAACTCATTGAACAGGGACATGAGGTAACAGGCATAGATAATATCAACAACTATTACCCACCAGAGCTGAAATTCGCTCGTTTAGGAGAATCTGGAATTTCACAAGAGGCAGTAAACTGGAACCAAAAGGTGACGGGTTCAAAAAATAAAAATTATACTTTTATCAGAATGAACCTGGAAGATAAGGATGAACTTTTTCAATTGTTCAAAACTGAAAGGTTTGATTCTGTTTGCAATCTGGCAGCACAGGCCGGCGTACGATACAGTATCGAAAATCCTCATGCATACATCAGCAGCAATATTGTAGGGTTTATTAATATTTTGGAAGCCTGCAGGCACAATAAAATCAAGCACCTGGTTTATGCCAGTTCATCGAGTGTTTATGGCAACAGTAAAAAAATGCCACTGTCAACTTCCGACTCAGTAGATAATCCAATCAGCCTTTATGCCGCTTCAAAGAAGAGCAATGAACTTATGGCTTATACCTACAGTCATTTATTTGGTTTGCCAACAACAGGATTACGGTTTTTTACTGTGTATGGTCCATGGGGAAGACCTGATATGGCATATTTCCTATTCACCAAAGCAATTGTGGAAGGAAAAAAAATAAATGTGTTTAATCAGGGGGATTTATACCGCGATTTTACATTCATTGATGATATTATAGAAGGGATTGTTAATATTATTAACGGGATACCAAATCATCAACCACCTTATAAAGTATATAATATTGGTAATTCTTCACCAGTTAAGCTATTGGATTTTATTGAAACCATAGAAAAAGCATTGGGAAAAGATGCAATAAAAGAATTTAAGGAAATGCAACCGGGCGATGTGTACAAAACATTTGCCGATGTCAGTGAGTTGGAAAAAGATTTTTCTTATCATCCCGATACACCAATTGAAACTGGAATCGGAAAATTTATTGAATGGTATAAAAAATTTTACAAGATAGATTAGATGTTTATTTATTGAAATTTGTAATACCCATAATAAAAAAGCTTTCAATGAGCAATAGGGCATGAGAATTTTACTTTCCGTTTTAATGTACTACGAGTAAAAAAAGTTTATTGTCTGGATAAAAAATATATTTCAAATAA
>JBEPWX010000166.1:0-6806 GCA_041642235.1 Mariniphaga sp. | reverse complement strand
ATGAAGATTTAAAAAAGACAATAGTTCTTTATATAACTTTTCCCCCGAATACGACCACACAGGATAATTTTCTTTTAAGCAAGATAAAAAATGTTTCTTTAAGCAGGCCGCCTCCTTTGATTTGAAATTACGGAATTGTATTATACTTTCAAATTAATGCAAGAAGAATTCAGAAACTTTTATGGAAATATATTTTTTCCTACATTTTAAAATTTTATACAATGAAAAAAATAATTCTATGTATTGCAGTCGTGCTAATTGTAGCATCCTGCGAGAATGATAATCTTTTACCGATTAATGAAGCTCAAATATCTGAGAAATCAGCTCATGTTTTTCCTGAGGTAATTCCACTTCCAAATGGTTTTCAACCCGAAGGTATTGCAATCGGTGTAAACCAGGCTTTTTATGTAGGTTCTTTAAGCAGCGGACAAATTATTAAAGGGAATTTAAGAACCGGGGCAAGTAAATTACTAGCCATACCCGAAGTACCAGATCAAGTTGTGGGTTTATCCTTTGACCCAAGGAGCGGGTATTTGTTTGCAGCAAAAGGTTATTCTGGTATGGGTGCAGCATATGATTCAGAAACAGGGGAAGTTATTCAGTCCTTTATGCTTACAGATGCAATGACTGATTTTATTAACGATGTAGTTGTTACCAGAGATGCAGCATTTTTTACAGGTTCTTTTACTTCGGTTCTTTATAAAGTTCCGTTGATTAAAAACGGCCAGTTGCCAGAACCCGTGCAGGTAATTCCCCTTACCTTATCCGGGGATTTTAGCATGATACCTGAATCGAAACCTCAATTGGGTATATTTTCCAACGGCATCGATGCAACCGAAAATGGTGAACACCTTATACTGGCAAACACCGAATTGGGTGAGATCTATCGTGTCAATCCAAATACCGGTGAGGCGGAAAAAATAGATATGGGTGGTAATCTGCTTCCATTTGCAGATGGGATATTATTGGATGGCCAGATTTTATATGTAGTTCAGAATTTCCTTGACCAGGTAGCAGTTGTCAAGTTGAATGATAATTTACTTAAAGGTGAAATTGTGAATGTAATAGTTCACCCTGAATTTGGCATTCCCACTACTGTGGATGAGTTCGGAAACCAGCTCTATTTGGTAAATGCGCATTTTGATGTTGCTCCACCATCTGGAAATTTCCCGGATGAAGAATTTGAGGTTGTTAAAGTGCCAAAATATAAAGTTGAATAATGAATCAGAATTGAAAATAGAATTCAGTTATTTAAATTGCTGGAATTTGTTGGAACAGTTACTAAGCAGCATGTTTTTATATTTTTGTATTCAATTTTATTTGCTAATATTAGGATATTAATAGAAAAATTATGCTGCTTTTTCATAAGCAGGCATATATTCACTTCTTCCATATTTCTCTCATTGTATAGCATAGGCCTTTCCTGAACAAAATAAAAATTCATAAACTATCTCAGTTCCTTAATTTCACACCCTTTAGTTTCAATAGCATCAAAGGACTACGCACCCTGCCTCAGGGTGTTTATGGATCGGTTTCCCAATTGGTCTGTTCTTGAAAATGCTGTATTGCTGAACGTGGATAAAATGTCTGGTGAAGAGCTGACACTGCATCAGGCCATCGCACTGGCACTGGAAAACAGCCTGCAAGGCAAAATTGATATTGATTGGGAGAAAAAGACTGAAAAAGTTAGTTAATGCTTTTAATTTAATTCCACCGGTTGATTTTCTTTTCATAAAAGAAATTTCAGCGAAACCATAAGATGAAAAAGATATAACCTTTGAAATATCTGGATTTACTGATTAAGCAGCCTTTGGAAAAGAAATGGGGGATTATTAAGCAAAAAGGTTATATGAAGTAACCTTGTAACCCAAATCATATTAAATTTCCTGTTCGTAGCCCAAAACAGTTATTTTTTCATAACAGACTAATGATTTGGCTAATCTGTAAATGGTTTTTCGTAACTTGAACATATAAAGGTTGTGGCTAAAAAACACAAGCAATATTAGCATTTGCCCTGTTGGTAACGAAATGAAAGATTTACCACATATAATTTTTCAGAAAAACTGGATTGAAGAAATATTGGGCCGGGAAGAAGATTCAAAAGAAGAGTTGGCCCTGAAAAAAACCTTTTTTCTATCCATCGCACTGGGTCTGCCTGTAGTGTTCATTACTGCAATTGCTTTACATTTTTTTGAACTAAATGTGGTGGCATTGTATATGTCGTTCTTTGCTTTATTTGAATTTTTATTACTTTTTATATTTGTTTGGGTCAGAAAAAAGACCATGTTATTTGCCCTGGTCAATCAAAGTTTTTTTTTAATTTTTTCATTTGCAGCCGCACTGGGTTTTGGCGGTATCCTTAATTCCGGAGGTGTTATATTGATAGGTTTGGCAGGTGTTATTAATTCAGTTATTTTTTTAAAACCTGCACATACCAGGATTCTTTTAATTGTGTATATGTTTTTGGTCCTGACTACAGTGGTACTGGATCCTTTTGTGATACCATTACCAGAAATAACTCCCCGTATTAATATTTTTTCTTTTGTAATTCACCTTTTGCTTATTGCTACTTCTTTGCTTTTTATGCTGTCGTTTTATTTTGAACAAAGTTCCCGACTTAAACAAATGGAGGCCGAACATTTAAGAGAACTTGATAAATTAAAAACGCTTTTTTTTACCAATATAACTCATGAATTAAGAACGCCTTTAGCAGTGATTTTAGGATTATCGGGTAATTCTCTTCTGTCAGACAAGGAGGACATTCTTAAAAACATGCAGATTATTAACCGGAATGGCAACCGTTTACTGCAGTTAATTAACCGGATTCTCGATCTTTCAAAACTAGAGGCTAAAGCAATGAAATTAAATCCAATACAAGCAGATATAATCTCATTTATTAAATATTTCATTGAATCCTTTGAACATCTGGCAGCAGAAAAAAACATACAGGTTATTTTTCAATATAAACCAGAAAAATTGGTAATTGATTTTGATCCGGTTAAAATTGAATCAATTATTGGAAACCTTTTAACCAACTCCATAAAATTTGCTAATAAAGGTACTCAGATAGTATTATCAGTTTCAGAGATAAATACTGTTTTGGCTACAAAACAGGATGGCTTCTCACCCTTGCCCTACAGTATAATTCCGACTCCCTTCACTGTTGAGATTCAGATTGAAGATGAAGGAGAAGGAATACATTCCGGTCATCTGCCTTATATTTTTGAACGTTTTTATCAATGTGACAAATCAGGTGCAAGTAAAAGTGGGTCAGGGATTGGTCTTCTTTTAGTTAAAGAACTTGTTTCCTTAATGCGAGGCAATTTATTTGTAAAAAGTGAATCTGGCAGAGGAACGATATTCATAATTTTATTGCCGCTTACAAAAAGGGCCCCGGCTAACAGGGATAGTATTCTTGTTTCTGGGAACATGCCGGTAAAGGATCTGTTTGATAAATCACAAAAGTTATCGGGTAAAAATTCACCCAAAATATTAATTGTAGAGGATAACAATGATCTTGTTTATTTTTTGTGTTCCATATTGCAAACGGATTTTAGTCTGATAAGGGCATCCAACGGACAGGAAGGCATGGAAATGGCACTTAAAATAATTCCCGATCTGGTGGTTTCAGATATAATGATGCCCCTGATGGATGGTTATGAACTTTGTGACAGGCTTAAAAATGATTTCAGAACCAGTCATATCCCTGTTGTACTTCTTACAGCTAAGGTTGATGTTGAATCCAGGATTTCAGGTTATAAATCAGGAGCTGATGCCTATGTTTCCAAACCCTTTGAAGCTGAAGAATTGAGGACCATTATTTTTAACCTGATAGCAAACCGGGAGAAACTTAAATCAAAATTCAGAGCGTTTTCCGTTTTACCCGTTAAATCAGATAGCGTTACATTAAATACGGATGAAACTTTTCTCCTAAAGTTACGCGGAATCATGGATGATAACTATTCAGAAGATCAATTTGGCAGTATGCAGTTAATTATGGCAATGGGAATGAGCAGGGTGCAGCTATTTAGGAAATTGAAGGCCCTAACCGGTTTATCGGCGACAAATTACATTAGACTTTACCGATTGCAGTTGGCAAGACATAAAATTGAGAAAACAGGATTGACCATATCCGAAATCGCCTATGAATGTGGGTTCAGCGATCCGGCCTATTTTTCACATGCCTTTAACAAAGAATTTGGTCTGGCTCCTTCCAAAATACGTTTAAAAACACAAGAGTTTGAAACATCAGGACAAGTAAAAGATGCAGAAACAGATTAATTTGGTTGATAGAAACAACTAAAATTTTTAGTCATGAAAAATCTGTTAATAGTTGCAATTATCTTTCTCATGGCCGGATGTTCCGATGAGATGTTTGAGAAAGGGCCTGAATTTGATCTGCTGAAATCTGGCATGAAGTCTGATCAGGGCAGAAAGGTTGAAAGAGAATTCAAAATGTTGGATCTCCATTGTAGTTTTTGGTATGAACCAGCTCCTGAAGGTTTTTGTCCAACAGGTATACAAGCCACCATCTACGGTGAAGGAAACTGCACACATCTGGGAAAATCCAGTATTACTGAAAAGTTTTGTATCGATGAGAACGGACTTCCTGTCTTGATTGAAGGTTATTTTACAGCAGCAAACGGAGATCGGATTTACTATCTGGAACCTTCAAGAGATGATGTTTGGATAGATGAAGATGGAAATAGTTGCGTCATAATTACTATCTCAGGAGGAACCGGAAGATTTGAAAATGTGGAGGGAGAATATCTAAATTGTTATTTGATTGACTGGGAAAACCAAACAATTGAAGCAGATATTACAGGAACAATTATCTATTAGTACTCTAAATATGACATAGAAATGAATAAGTTCATTATCAACAATAATAATCATGAAAACATTTCTGCTTATCCTTTTGGTAATAATTCCAGGGTTGGCATACAATCAGTCGGTACCTGAAGTACATTTGAATTTCAATAAGTCGCAATTGTCGCCAGATTATGCAAGGCAGATGCAAAAACTGAACGAAATAAATATTCATCCTATTTCCGGCTTAATATCAGAATACCAATATTTAATAACAGGGGATACTTCAAAAATAGCTAAACACAAAAATGAAACACCGGAAGAGGATGAACTACATCACACTCTGCTGCAAAACTATTTAAAATCAATGCAGAAAGATTCTCTGATCCTGGATTCGCTGAAAAGGTATTTTTTTTATGCCACAGGTGATTCAATTTTATTAAGCATAACTGCTTTCACCTACAATCCTGAAGGGAAACAGGCAAGTATGATTTTCAGCGAATTCGATACAATCCAATGGAAATGGAATTACACAGCAAAGGAAGAATATCTCTATGATAATAAAAACCATGATACCTTGTTCGTTGCCTATAAGTGGGATGCAGCAATAAACGTCTGGAGGGAAACTGAAAAAAAGGTGAAAACCCGCGATCAAAACGGGAACATAATTATTTCAATAAATTATACCTGGTACAATCCTGGAAAATTTTGGCAGGGAAAAGTTAAACATGAATATGCATATGATGAAGAAGGACAGCAAAACATGTATGCAAGTTATGAGTGGAATCCATCATCAAACAATTGGGAAGGTATATATAAGTCGAAATATAATTATACTGAAACATACTACAAACACATTACCTACAAATGGGATTATCAAAACTATGAATGGATAAACGATTGGATGGATGAAGGTCACATGAGTGGTCTCTGGTGTTGGGAATGGCGTGAAACCTATTATTGGGATAATTTTGCTAAAATGTGGGTCGGAGATTTTAAAGAGGAATATCCGGATGGCAACACATACATATCCTATTCCTGGAATCAGGCATCTGAGATCTGGGAAGCATCACAAAAAACAATTTCATATTCGTATTTGGATAATAAAAGGATTTCTAAAATATATGTTGCTGCTGATTCTGTTATCACTGCAAACCATATAAATGGATTCAATAAGGAGTCCGATATCAGCCAGATTTTGGCAACTCCTGTCTGTCCGGGTCAAAGCTGGACAATCTTGGATTCAGATTATGTAGAAGGAAATGCTTCTCTTTTATGGAATTACAATATAAACGAAGTTGGTGGAATCTGCCAGATAAAAGTATGCGATGAAGTCGATCTATCGGGAAATTCAGCCATTAGTTTTCATTATAAAGTTCTGAAACCTTCGCATGCTGTTTTTAATATACAAGTCACGGAAAATAGCGGAGAAGTTTGGAATTATGATGCCCCTTATTTACTCTCGGATACTTCCGGAGATTGGCAGCAGATAATTATTTCCTTTTCATCTTTTTCTGCGACTGATTGGCCACAAAGGATTTTTGATGCCGACCAGATAGAAAAGGTGGTTTGTAGTTTGATTATTCCAAATGGAGAAACCACCAATGGAAGTTTTTTGCTGGATAAGTTGTCCTGTTGCATCACAATAAAAACTGATCAATGGAATGCTATGTATCTGGAAGAATCTGTATATGAAAAAGGTGAATATGTTGCTTATACTTTCTCCAGATGGAATTCTGCTTTACAGGAATTTATACCCAGTATAAAAGAAAAAGTAAACATCCGGTTTGATAGTAACTTGCTGGTTTCTAGAACATTCAGATGGGGAGAATTCATGCCGGTTTGGATAATAATCGATCAGAATATAAATGAGTATGATAGTTCAGGAAACCATATATATTCAGAAAGAAGTTGGTGGGATAAATTTGGTAATAAGTACGGCAATAAGTCAGAAATAACTTATGTTGAACACGGGATATTATCTTATATTCAAAGTC
>JBEPWX010000165.1:0-6834 GCA_041642235.1 Mariniphaga sp. | reverse complement strand
GAATTGATATGGACCAACATTCGGTTGACATTGCACGTACTAAAATGGATAAGGTATTTTTGGGTAATGCCTTTGAATTGGTGGAACAACTCCCGGAAAACTATTTCGACTATATTATCTGCAACGATTTTATTGAACATGTGCATTCTCCTGAAATGTTTTTCCAGAAAGCGAGAAGATGCCTTGCCGACGATGCTGTTTTAATCTGTTCGCTCCCCAACGTGAGGCACTGGAAACATGTAAACAGGTATTTGTTTTTAAAGGACTGGAAGTATAAAAATAGCGGGATTCTTGATTATACTCATCTTCGCTTCTTTACGAAAAAAAGCATGAAACGATCAATCAAAGACTGGGGATTTGAAATAGAAAAGGTAAAAGGCATACGACCAACCAAAAGCCCGTTTTATTACTTATTTGCACTTTTAACCTTAAATTTTATAGAGGACATGCGCTTTCTGCAATATGGGTTTCGTGCACGATTGAAATCAAAATGAGCTGAAGATTTTATGATTTTTGTATATCACTTCAATATATTATAATATTGGAACACCGATAACAGATGAATAACTAACATGATATAAGTTATTTTTGTTGTACGTTCATTTTGTAACTTTGACAACAATTTAAAAACCTGCTTGATGAAAAGATTTATAATTGCATTTGCAGCAACAGCTTTAACATTCAGTTGCACATCAACTGTTAATAAAGGAGGATCAATGAAAGAAAAAACAACCATTCCTGAAAAAGTGGAAGAATTTGTTCCGGTTGAATTAAATACTGATTTAAGCATACTTAGCGCAAAGGAGAAGCAGATGCTGCCGTTATTGCTGGAAGCAGCAAAAATTATGGACGACATCTTTTGGATGGAAGCCTTTGGTGATAAGAGTAAATTGCTATCAAGTGAATTAACTGAATCTGAATTGCAGTTTGTAAAAATAAATTATGGCCCATGGGAGCGTTTGAATAACAATAAACCCTTTTTGAAGGAATATGGACCGAAACCGGCAGGCGCTAATTTTTATCCTGCGGATATGACCAAAGAAGAATTTGAGAACTGGGATAATGAATCAAAAACCAGCCAGTATACCTTAATCAGACGTGATGAAAATGATAAGCTAATATCAATACCATATCATATAGTCTTTGCTGACCAGGTTGAAAAAGCGGCAGGGCTGATACGTCAGGCAGCAAAGTTGGCAGAAGATCCGGGGTTAAAGAATTATCTGGAGAAACGTGCTGAGGCTTTGCTAACTGATGATTACTATGAAAGTGATGTGGCCTGGATGGAAATGAAAAACAACACCATCGAATTCATTGTAGGTCCGATTGAAAATTACGAAGACCAGCTGTTCGGATATAAAACAGCCCATGAATCCTTCATTCTTATTAAAGATAAAGAATGGAGCTCACGGTTGGAAAAATATGCTTCCTTGCTTCCCGGGTTGCAAAAAGAATTGCCCGTTTCCCAGGCGTATAAAAATGAAACTCCGGGTGTGGATTCCGACATGAATGTTTATGATGCCATATATTATGCCGGTGATTGTAATGCAGGAAGCAAAACCATTGCAATTAACCTTCCAAACGACGAGAAAGTACGTGAAGTTAAGGGGAGCCGAAAACTGCAGTTGAAAAATTCCATGCAGGCAAAGTTCGATAAGATACTTGTGCCGATTTCCGATTTGCTGATTGCTGAAGACCAGCGTAAGCATGTGAAATTTGATGCCTTTTTTGAAAATACCATGTTTCATGAAGTGGCACATGGACTGGGATTGGGAAACACTATAGACAAAAGCTCAACTGTAAGGGAGGCGCTTAAAGATGCCTATACATCAATTGAAGAAAGCAAAGCCGATATCCTGGGGTTATGGTGCGTTTACCAGCTGAATGAAATGGGTGAACTGGGAGAAAAGGAAATGATGGACAATTTTGTCACTTTTATGGCAGGAATTTTTCGCTCAGTGCGATTTGGTGCTGCAAGTGCCCATGGAAAAGCTAATATGATGCGGTTTTACTATTTCCAGGAAGCAGGTGCATTTGAGAGGAATGCAGATACTGGCACTTACCGTATTAATTTTAAAAAAATGAAAGATGCAATGTTTGGCCTTTCTGAACTGGTTTTAAAAATACAGGGGAACGGTGATTATGAAAGAGCCGCCAAAATGATTGAAGAAAAAGGATTCATACGCGATGAATTGCAAAAAGATCTTGATCGGATTGGTGAGGCAGGAATTCCCGTGGATATTGTTTTTGAACAGGGAGCCGAAGTTTTAGACATAAGATAAAAGAATCGGTAATCGTAGCAGGTAGATTCTAAATAACAACAGGTCAGAATAAGTGTTGGATGAGTAAATAATGAAAAGTAAAAGGTTACAATCTGTTTGTTGAATGGATAAAATTGCAAATTAGCCCTCACTGCGCAACTACTGGCCTGGATTGGAACTACATCTTTCCATGCACCGCCATAAGCAAGGGAAGTCCATGAATCGGGCCCCTGGTGGCTTTCGTGGCTGATTAATCTGGATCTGATATATAGAAAAGAATTAAGGCAGTAGGAATAAGACAGAAAAATACCCTGCTGATTTAACTTATTATTAACAAAAAGTTGTAGTCAAATATTATTACATTTGTGGGGTGAAATGGATAAATAAAATATCGGTTTTTCTTCTGAGCATCCTGTTTGTATTTTCAGCAACCGGTATTCTTGTTTATCAATCGCATTGTTCCTGCACGGGCGATGAACAGGTAACATTTTATGTTAGTCCGGAAACTTGCGAAGACAATTACCATATCCATCATACGCATCACGAGGGTGGGGAAGAAGTTCCTTCAACCGGGAGTGAATGTCATGAATGTTGCAGCCATACCAGCAAATGTGGGTGTAACGATTTACTTGTTACTTACTTTAAGTTGAAAAACGAGGTAGTCCATGAAAAAGGACGTACAGTAATTAAGCAACCTGTTAAAATAGTGACACCTGAATTAGTTGTTACATTACTATCTGTTATTTTAAATGATCCCCCGGAAGTTAAAAGTACATACATAGAACCCCATTCAGATCAGACATCTCTCGATTTTCTCATACACATCCATCAATTAAAGATTTCACACCTGGCTTAAGATTGTTTTAACCACCTATTCAACAAAAACAATTTTTTATATTACCAATCTTAAGCATGAAATTTACAGGTTTATTTCTATTGATATTTTTCCCGTTTATTGCACTCTCACAGGTACTCGAGGGAATGGTCTACAGCAGCGATGAAAATGGAATACAACCACTTCCAGGAGTAAATATTTACTGGCAGGGAACCAGCAAAGGTGTGGCATCAGGCGATGATGGAACTTTTAAAATTAAAAAAGATAATGGTGATCATGTTCTGGTGTTCAGTTTTGTAGGATATGAGACCAAGGAGCTGCATGTAGATGATTTAGATCCACTCGAAATTAATCTGCAACCCAATCTTCAGTTAGAAGAAGTAAATGTGGTTCATAAAAATCGTGGTACCTATTTATCGGCTATTGATGCAATACAAACGGAACGCATTAACGGAGCGGAACTGCATAAGGCTGCCTGTTGCAACCTCGCAGAAAGCTTTGAAACCAACCCATCAGTTGATGTAAGTTACAGCGATGCAGTGACCGGGGCCAAACAAATAAAGCTTCTGGGACTGGCCGGAACGTATTCCTTGCTGCAGATCGAAAACATGCCTGCAATGAGAGGCCTGGCTACAAATTTTGGACTGACTTATGTTCCCGGCCCCTGGATCGAATCGATTCAGGTTTCAAAAGGGGCGGCTTCCATTTTAAACGGATACGAATCAATTGCCGGGCAAATTAATGCGGAATACAAGAAACCCGACTCACAGGAGAAGTTGTTCCTTAACGCGTATGCCGGAGCCAGCGGGCGTTATGAATTTAATGGAAACGGCAACATCCGTGTATATAAAGATAAACTGACCACCGGCCTGTTCGTATATGCAGCCGATCAGTCGCAGCGGAATGATGAAAACGGAGATGGATTTTTAGACGAACCATTATCCCGGCAAA
This sequence comes from Mariniphaga sp., assembly GCA_041642235.1. GTDB lineage: Bacteria > Bacteroidota > Bacteroidia > Bacteroidales > Prolixibacteraceae > Mariniphaga. The sequence goes on along the minus strand of JBEPWX010000165.1, from coordinate 2,787 downwards.
TCCAGGTTTTTAACCGCTGGAAATACAATAACCATAACGGGTTTATGGCTCAGACCGGATTCTCTGTGCTTACCGAAGACAGGCTGGGAGGGCAGACTGATTTTGAACGTGGCATGGAACCAGATGTTTCGAATCCTTACGGCATTCAGATCGACAATGACAGGCTGGAAGGGTTCTTTAAAACCGGCTACGTATGGCCCGGTCAGCGCACTGCACTGGCATGGCTTTCAAATTTCTCAAGACACGAAACCCGCTCTTTTTACGGCCTGAATCGTTACGATGGCAATGAAACACGGTTTTATGGCAGTGCGATTTTGACACGCGACCTGAATGTTTCAGGAACGCATACATTGAATTCAGGATTTAGCTTTATATACGATGATTTTTCCGAAAATTTGTACGACAACCATTTCAACAGGACTGAACAGGTGCCGGGTGTTTTTAGTGAATACACATTTAAGCCCGGTGAAGATTTTACCCTGCTGGCAGGGATCAGAGCCGATTTTCATAATCTCTTCGGAACCTTTGTCACTCCCAGGCTGCATTTCCGGTATAACCTGGGTGAACACTTAACCTTCAGGGGAAGCGCGGGAAAAGGATACCGGACTGCCAATGTTATTTCAGAATATAATTACCTTCTCGCAAGCGGCCGTCCGCTGCAACTGGCTGATGATGTTTTCCAGGAAGAAGCATGGAATTATGGATTTGCCGTTGTACAAAATTACACCTTATGGGACAGGGAACTCCAGATAAATGCGGAATTCTTCCGCACCGATTTCATTTCGCAGCTGGCAGTTGACCGGGAAACATCTGCATCGAATATTATATTGGAACCACTTGATGGAGAATCTTTCTCGAACAGCCTGCAGTTCGACTTGCGTTTCCAACCCATTGAACGGCTTGATATGTTGCTGGCATACCGGCACAACGATGTTCAGCAGACCATTGGTGGCGAATTGCGCGAAAAACCATTAACCAGCAGGTACAAAGGGTTGGCCAGCTTCAATTATACCACCAACCTTAAGAAATGGATGTTCGATTATACCATCCAGTTCAATGGGGGAGGGCGTATACCGCGCTACCCGGTGGAGGGAATTGATCAGATGGATATTTCTGCTGATTATTATGAATTTTCGCCTTATACCGTAATGAATGCACAAGTAACCAAGTATTTCAGGCACTGGAACATTTATCTTGGATCAGAAAACCTTACCGGATTCATGCAGGAGAATCCTGTTGCAGGTGTGAATGAACCCTATGGTCCTGAATTCGATGCTACCAATATCTGGGGGCCTGTGATGGGACGCCGGATTTATATGGGAGTTCGGTTTTTATTGAATTACGAATAAAATATTTATTATTAAACTTTAAATTACATTCATATGAAACAATTAGTAGTTCTTAGTTTAGTTTTATTGCTGGGAGGTATCACAATTGAAACCTTTGCCCAGAAAAAAGGCAGGGCAGTGGCATGTTTTCAAAGCGATATGGATTGTATCGATTGTGAGAAAACCTTGTATGAACACCTGAAATTTGAAAAAGGGGTGAAGGATTTAAAGGTAGATCATGTTTCTAATACAATTTACATTGAGTTTGTCGATAAAAAAAATGATGAGAAAGGATTAGCTGCTGCAATTAAGGTAAAAGGGTATGAGGCCCGTAAAATTGATCAAAAAAGCTACGATAAGATCTTGTCACAGGCAAAGAAACAGGGGCATGAACATCATAGTGAAGTTCATACTGATCGCAAATAAAATTATTGAAGACTAAATCCAAACAGCCTTTGTTTAACTACAGAAGCTTTTATGCGTCTTGAGCATGGCATGGGTTTATAGTCTGATATCTTTAAATTTCTTTATGCAAAAAAGCATTAGATATCAACCTGTTAACTAATTCCCGGAATCCTTTCTTTGAAAACTATTTTGATACATCATCATAGTTTCAAAAAGTAATCACGGTTTCATGTTGTTAATATTGGTTGTTTTTAAAGGTCTATCTTGCTTGCCTGCCGTGGCAGACAGGGAACTCGCATGAGCAGGAAAATAATTCCTGATTGATGTGATTTGTTGCTCACGCTTATTTTATGTCAACTCCAAACCATGTCCATATAAAGTCCGGTTTTAATTGAATTTGGTCTGGAACAGATATGGACAATGTATGGCGATGGAAAGTAATTTACTCGTGAAAAAATACCTTCATTGAATTGAATTTTGTGAAGTTTTGTTCTTTTGAGATTTTTCTGATGAAAATTTATTTCGGAAGAGGAATTTTGCACTAATTAACGGCAATTTCCACAGGAAATTCTTGTTGAGAAATTGCTATTTTCCCGAAAAGCTGCATTCGTTGTATTATCTATTGAAGAACAGAGTGGTAGCAGGGTATTGAATCAAGAACTATCATTTGAGTTTTCACAGCAAAATCAGTTTTATGTGTTTTCCTGCCTGTATTTTTAAATTGCAATGAGTCTTGTTGTGGTATAGCAGCAGTATTTCTGAGTCACCCATATTGCCAGGGTAATAATAAAAGTATCATTCACTTTACTTCCAGCCGGATGTTCTTCATCAAAGTCATAAATGGTGAAAACATTTATAGAATCAATGGCATAGATAACAATTAGTTTACTTGAATTCTCCTTAGTATATGCGCTGCTATCTAAAGAAAGGGTTCCATCGGGACAGCCCGGAAGGATGATAACAAGACTAAAAATAAATAAAATTAAAAGTGCCTTTTTCGTAATGGTTTTGATGACGAATTTAATTATTAGTCGTTTCTGGGAGGTTTTATGGA
>JBEPWX010000164.1:0-6870 GCA_041642235.1 Mariniphaga sp. | reverse complement strand
AGTAGTATTACCTCCGGGAGCACCATCGGTATTGAAAACCAGCACACCCGATGCACGTCCCTGCAGCATCTGATCGACACGTTGAGTTGCTACGGGTTGTATGGTTTCCATCGGAACCGAACTGATAGCTCCGGTTAATACACTTTTTTTAACGCTGCCATAACCAACAGCTACCACCTCCTGCAATCCTATCGACTCTTCTTCCAATTCTACCGTAAAAGTAGTCTGCTCTCCTATAGGAACTTCAACCATTCGCATCCCTACAAACGAAAACTGTAACGTCTCGGCATTGGTAGGAACAGTAAGGGAAAAATTACCTTGTGCATTCGTAACTGTTCCTGTTGTGGTTCCTTTAACAACCACCGTCACACCAGGCATTGGCTGTCCATTGACATCGGTTACAGTACCGGTAATCGCTCTCTGTTGAGCCCATGCACCTGTGACAACAAAAATCAAAAAGAGACACAGGAATATACCGGGTACTCTTTTCATCCAAATTTTCTTTTTTTTCATAGATATTAGTTTATTTGTTATTAAGTGTAATTAAAAAATTGACTAACAACGAATTAGATTTATTTATTTTATCATAAGCCGACATTTAAACATTTATTAATACAATTTATTAAATTTATTTAAATAATAAAATTAAATTTTAACAAAAATAATAGATACCTGATAATGAAGGCTAGTATCAAGTGAACAAATGAACATAAATCAACGATTAGTTATAGAATAAACAAAAAACATTCTTAAGTTTAAAAATTTAATTAAGTAGTATGAAAAAATGGAATATTGGAATCGCTGGCGCCGGCATGATTGCAGATTTTCATGCACAGGCTGTTAATTCTTTGCATAATGCCAATCTTATAGGATTTTGTAACATACGGAAGAAAAGTGCAGAAAAACTGGCAGATAAATTCAATGTTAAAACCTGGAATTCAATTAGCAGTATGCTGCATTCGGATGAAATTGATATAGCTATGATTGCAACACCAAGCGGTGCTCATATGGAACCTGCAATTGAAGCAGCCCGGTATGGCAAACATGTTTTATGCGAAAAGCCACTGGAGATTAAATTAGACAGAATAGATAAGATGATTGAAGCACATGAAAATGCAGGAACTTATCTGGGTGGTATTTTTAACTTACGATATAATGAAACCACACAAATCATCAAAAAAGCTGTTGAAGATGAACGCTTAGGTGTTGTTACCTACGCTGCAGTACATGTTCCCTGGTGGCGCAATGATGCTTACTATGAAGGATGGCATGGCACATGGGAATTAGATGGCGGTGGTGCATTGATGAATCAATCCATTCACATGATCGATTTATTGCAGTACCTGATGGGACCGGTCGATAGTATCGGGGCTTTTTATTCCAGGCAAGGACATCCCCAAATTGAAGCAGAAGATACAGCAGTTAGCATTCTGCAGTTTAAAAATAAAGCACTTGGAGTAATTTATGGTACAACCGCTTCTTTTCCCGGACAATACCGCCGACTGGAAATCACAGGGACTAAAGGTACCATTGTACTGGTAGAAAACAGCCTTCAGGTTTGGGAATTTGCTGAAAAACATGATGACGATGACCTTATACGTCAAAAACATGGGAAGATTGAAGGAGGTGGCGGAGTTGCCGATCCTGCTGCAATGACTTACCTGAACCATGCAAAAAACTTGTCTGCCTTTATTACTGCCATTGAAAAAGGCAATAAATTTGAAATTGACGGTGCTGAAGCCAGAAAAGCTGTTGCATTAATCCTTGATATTTATAAATCCTCAGAAAACAGCAGGATCATAAAAAATTAACAGCTGGACTGCAAAATATTCACAATAGCTGCATCTTTTCTTAACGAAAGAAGCAATTACTGCTGAAAATATTGGAACAAACCTGGTATTTAGTACTTCCCTTTAACCCAGATAAGATATTATTTTATCCATTCGTTCTGAAACGTCCTGCAGCCGTTTTCTGTCACCACCGCTTACTTCTGCGATAAGCCAGCCACCCTGATGGTTTATTTCATTAATTGTATTCATTACCACAGGCCAGTTGATATCTCCTTCCAAAAGGTTTACCCGGAATCCCTTACCTAGCCCTTCCTCATTCATAATCTTTCGGCTGTATTCTTTTATGTGGAGTTTCATTATGCGTGAATTGAGGGTTTTTATCCAATGTTCCGGCCAGCCGTAACGTAATATATTACCTATATCGAAATACCATCCAACCAGGGGATGATTTATTTCATCGACAAACCGTTTTGCTTCAATAGGACTAAGGATAAAATTATTCCACACATTTTCTATAGCAATTTGCATCCCTGTTTTTTCAGCATAAGGAATCAACTCTCTGATAGAATTCATTGCAGTAACATAGGCATGTTCATACGATACCTTCTCGTTTACAACCCCTGGTACAATAAGTACAGTATCACCTCCAAAATCCTTTACCTCCTGCAAGGATTGGGCAACCGATTGAATAATCTCCTTTCTTACCTGAGGATCAGGATCAGAAAGTGGTTTCTGCCAATGATCTTTATTCACCACACTTGGAAGCTCAATTCCAGACTTTTCTTTTGCGTCAATTACTTCAGATTTATCAAGATCCACCGGACTATTTAATTCAATCCCATCAAATCCCAAATCTTTTACAAGCTTAAATTTATCGGTCAGCGATAGGTCTTCTTTTATCATTCCAAATCCCAATCCCTTTTTCAGTGTCACCTTGCCAGGAGAATTTTTCGAGGCTGCTGAAGCTTCAGAAAACGAAGAAGGAACAGCTGACAAACCAGCCATTAAGGCAGTAGATTTAATAAAGTTTTTTCTATTCATAACAAACTTAATAATTGAGTTAAACCTGCAACAGTAATAAGAAAATCATTTTTCTTTTTTTTGAAACCCAACAGAAACAATTTCTATATTAACAGCATTAATTTCATACAATAATATTCAAAAAAAAATTTATATCAACGATGTTTAATGTTTTATCTTGTCTTTAGTGAAATAAGGATTAAAATTATAGACAGAATATTTTGCATAAGGAACATCCGTTGTAGGAAAAAATTCTTTTAACCTGGTTATTTCCTCCTGTACATCACCTGAAGGCACGAGATTATACCATTCATTTGAATCCGTAATATGGTCATAAAACTCTTCAGATCCATCATTATATCGAATATATCTGGAATTTTCAGTACGAATTCCATGGTTTCCCCAACCATAAGTGGTTAACGCAAAATCCCCGACCGATTTTTTTTCTCCCCTCAATATCGGCACTAAACTGATACCTTCATTTTCAGAACAGGGTTTCAGGTGACATAATTCCAGCAATGTAGGATAAACAGACAACATCTCGGCAGGAGATTGTACAACCTGGCCTTCTATAATTCCCTTTCCTGCAAAAATTAAAGGAGCTTTGGTTCCCCTGTCCCACAGGCAATGTTTTGCAAAAGTGCCTTTTTCTCCCAACCTGTAACCATGGTCGCTCCATAAAACCACTATTGTGTTATCATTATGATCGCTTTTTTCAAGGGCATTTAAAATTTCACCTACATAGTAATCGACAAAAGAAACACAAGCCAGATATGCCTGAACAATTTTTGGCCATTCTTCATTTTCAATGGCCCATTGCGTTGTAGGCATCATAGGCAGATCGTCAATTTCCGATACAATAGGCGGCAAATCTTCCAAATCACTTACCAGGTAAGGAGGTGTTTCAATACTTTCCAACGGATGCATATCAAACCACTTTTGAGGAACATACCACGGGACATGTGGTCGAAGAAATCCGACTGCAAGAAAAAATGGTTTTTCATAATCCCTGCTTAGCCTTTTGATGGCCCATTGTGTTGATTGGTAATCAGGCATTAATGAATCAACTGCCGGGAAAGCCCCCCAATCTGTACTCGTGCCGGCATATCCTTCTAAACCCGGATCTCCCTGCCACACAAACCTCTTCGGCGGCACAGGTCCAAAACCCGGCACTCTCCCTCCTGATTCATCAAATACTCCCCGGGGTGCATGATGATGGAATATTTTTCCAATCCCCATGGTATGGTAACCATTATTTTTAAAATACTCAGGGATAAAAACGACATTCTTTGTAGCTGGATTATCCTGTCTAATTCTATCGTCGTCAATCATTCCATAGATACCGGTTGTTGAAGGCCGGAGTCCTGTCATTAAAGAAGCACGTGAAGGACCACATAAAGGTGCCTGACAATGTGCATTGGTAAAAAGTACCCCATTTTTCGCGAGCCGATCGATGTTGGGAGTTATGGAATTTGGATGTCCTTGCATGCACCCCAGCCAGTCGTTTAAATCATCAATACAAATCATTACCACATTGGGGTGCTCACTAGCAGAATCTTGCCCGTAACTCTCCGCAACAAGCGTAAACGTTCCTGCGAGTAACAAATAACCCAAAAACGATTCTTTCATTTTATTTTTACTTTTAGAGCACTTTCAACGCATTCAATATCCAATATAAATCATTCCGGTATTTCCCTGGATATCATGACCTTTAACTGTCAATTGCAGTTCGTTCCAATCTTTATTGTATTTAATATTTTCGATTTTTATATTTTCATCATCAGAGTTAATTATTTTAGGTAGCCTGGTAGTAATATTCCTTAATTTTATTTTTTGAGTTCCATATACCCGAACCCGTAATGAAGTTTCCTCCTCTTTTTTATGAGAAAACTGATAAATATTGTAGGTTTCATCATTATAAATGTGAGGCATTACTGTTTTAGCACCTACATTAAAATTTACTACATATTTTTCTTTTTCAAGAGGTGGCAGATATAAAAATCCAAAACCTTGATCTTCATAATAACCAGCAATTGGATTACCATTTATTTCAGCATATTCAACATGTTCTCCAGGTTCCAGTTTTATTTTTAAAACCAGATTACTTAAGAAACCATGTTTATAATAAACATCAGGCATATTTTGATTATCAATAACTATCTTATTATTATCCTGAATTGTAACCTTAGAATAGTGCTGATACAACCATTGGGAATAGAATTGTTCCGTATTTTTTGCTACATATCGTTCAGGAATTGCCTGCGTATTTTTATAATACGCAACAAATTCATCGTTTACCTCTTCCTGAAGGAATTGATCCTGTGCAAGAAAATTAGGAAAGTGCAATCGAATCATATTGCAATCCTGCTTATCAGCAGGCTGCTCGGGTAAACTGGCATATTTATACCACGATACACCTCCTCCTCCCTTGCACAGAACCATTATTCCATTATCAAACCCACCTGCGTTTGTTCCTTTGGGCGGATTTAAAGATGAAGGATAAGAACTTAGATCATTTGATACATATTTACATCCTTCTTCATTTAACAAATTTCCTAAACTGTATTCCCCTTTCTGAGGATTCGGATTCCAATAATAACTGTTATTACCCGCATCAAAGCTTTCAGGAAAGGAATGACCATTTTCTTTAGAAATCCCGTATTGCGCAAGTATCTGCTTCATTGCCAGAATATGGTCCTGAATAGTTTCTATTGGCCAGGGCTCAGTTTTCGTCCTGCACCATTCAGGATTCATTTTTCCATCTTCCGTCCAGTACCCGTGACAAACTCCATGTAATCCCAACTCCAGATAATTTGAATTATCCATTACAAATTCAATAATGTCGAATTGTTTTTTTGAAACACGTTCACTGTTGTCCCATTTTTCCCGGGCAGGGGTTGTGGAAGGATAATTTTTTAATACATTCAGCCGGTCGAGTTCACAGGTAACAAATAATCCCCTTATCCTGGTTCCTGCTTCCCTCGCAACACTTATCAGTGCTTCATAATCATTAACATCAAATTCCCTGTCTACTCCGGCCCTGAACGGTCCGTTCCTGCCTTCAATATCTCCCTCATTTGTACCTGTCATCCATCCCAGGTCATGAACCGAAAACATAAAAGGTTGAGGGAAAAAAATTTCAGTATTCTTTATATTATCCGATGGATATGTATTTAAAAAAAATGAAATTAAAATCAGAAACAGCAGGAATTTTTTCATCGAAACTACTTTATATTGAAATTAAAATCTAATAAAATCAAAGAATTACATTTATTCCGGATTAAAATGAAAACCAAATATTGCTTAATAAAATGAAGCAATTAAACTCGGTTCCACCTTGTGTTCATCTGTAGTATCCACCCTAAAAATAAATCTTTTTGGTAAATATTCCTCCAAAATCACAAGAATCAAGAAACTATCCCCCAAATCTATTTTCTGCATTAATGAATCAAATACGTATAAATGATCTCCTTCTTCAAAAACCTTATTCTTTCATTCTACTGAATGACAAAAGATTAATGTGTTTATTTAAAATTTCGTCGAATTCCTGAATAACGTCCTTATAGGAATAAAGACCATAAAGATTTTTCATTTCAAGAGAATCGTTTCTCTGATCATATAATTCATAGAAAACAGCCTGTTGCAGCGAATTGTCCTTATAGGTAATGATGTACCTGTAATCCTGATTGATAACCGAAAGATTGGGACTGGCACCGCCAAAAGTTCCCAGCCCTTCGTATACAAAAGACGTCCGCCACTCCTTATTTTTTCCTTCCATCAATGGTATAATGCTTTTTCCATGTATATCTACAGGGACATCAATTCCTGCCACTTCCAGAAAAGTGGGCGCCAAATCGGTAAATGAAACAAAATCTTCAACTGCACGTCCCGGTGCTATTTTGTCCGGCCAGCTCACCACCATCGGCATGTGTGTGCCGTATTCATACAATGTGGCTTTTGCACGCGGAAAAGGCATTCCATTGTCGGAAACAACCACAATCAGCGTATTATCCAGTTCGCCTTTTTCTTCCAATACGGCTATCATTTCCTGCAGGTGCTG
>JBEPWX010000163.1:0-6902 GCA_041642235.1 Mariniphaga sp. | reverse complement strand
CACTAAATTCGCACTAAATTCGTACTAAAGTCACAATTTTGCGAATTTAATGCGAATTTGGTGCGAGTTTAATGTGAGTTTACTGCGAAGAAAACAGGAGGACAGTATGGCCACGTTAGGGCTTGGTAACCAGTAGAAATATCCCTGGCAATAAAAATTATCAAAGTTTATGGTATCTTTTACAAATCTGCTGTATCATCTTTCAGGCAATACAGCATAATGTTTCACACCTTTGGTGCCTGGTATAAGCATCGTGCGGATTGAGCAACAATTAACTTTACTATAGCGGTTGGTCTCAAATGAATGAATTGTCAGAAGGGGTGCTAAGGAGCAACTATACACTTTACAGGTGCAATTTTGTTTTAATGAGGATGCAGAATGAATGTAAAAAAAATCCCTTCGTATTTTACATGCTGAATGAATGCCCTGCAGGTTCAGGTTCCTGCTTTTCACCACGCAGATTTTCTTCGATAGCTTCCAGTGATAACCCTTTTGTTTCGGGTATTTTCATTAGGATAAACGGAACCGGGATGCAAAACAGTGCGAATATAAAAAATGTTCCGGCAGGGGTTAGCGTATCGAGCATCCAGGGCACCATCTGCCCAACTATTGCCGTTCCGGCCCATAAGGACAGAGTTGCAACCGACATGGCACGCCCCCGGATTTTCGTAGGGTATATTTCGGAAAGTAACACCCAGATGACCGGTCCGTAACCTATGGCAAATGAAGTTATAAATGTGAGAATAAACAGAAGTAAAAGCAAGCTGCTGGTTTGCCCGGACAAAAATAAAAACCCTACAATAACCAAAGAAACAAACATCCCGCTGACACCTCCCAGCATCAGCTTTTTTCTTCCATACTTATCAATTTTCATAATAGCATAAATGGTCGCCAGCATATTTACCAATCCTATTATTACCTGTCCGCCAAATGCATCACTCAGTTTTATCCCGGCTTCTTCCATTATTCTGGGCCCGTAATAAATAATGGCATTTATACCTGTAAATTGAGAAAGAATTCCCAATCCTATTCCGGCAAAAAGCATTACGCTTGTACCTTTTGAAAAGAGTGCCTTCCACGAACCATCCTTTTCTTTTGCAATAGCTGCTTTAATGGATGCCAGTTCGGGATTTACCTTTTCCGGTGGATTTATTCTGGCCAGGATTCTTTTTGCTTTTCCATATTTGTGTTTTGCTATCAGCCACCGTGGACTTGAGGGAACAAAGAACATCAGGATCAGGAACAGCAGTGCAGCAATTGTTTCACTACCAAACATCGCCCTCCATACTTCACTTACAAAAATCTGGTGCATTATTCCATCCAATGTTTGAGAAGAAAGTACCATGCTAAACCTCAACAATGATGCATTGGCAAAATAGGCGCTCACAATACCAATGGTTATGGCAAACTGGTATATGGCAACCATACGGCCCCGGATTGCAGCCGGTGAGACCTCAGAAATGTACAGGGGAGACAATATTGATGCAATACCTACTCCCATTCCTCCAATCAACCGGTAACTGATTAATTCGGTATGAGAAGCGCTCAGGGCACATCCTATAGCCGAGATTAAAAAAAGGAAACCCGCTATGATTAATGAACTTTTACGCCCAAACCTGTCGGACATTTCTCCGGCAAAACTTACCCCGACAATGCAGCCTACCAAAGCCGAACTGACAAACCACCCTTCCATGCCGGTACTTAAATTAAATCCTTCCTTCACAAAACCGATGGTTCCTGAAATTACGGCTGTATCGTAACCAAATAAGAAGCCGCCCATGGCTGCTGTGAATGAAATAAAGAAAAGGTAGGTATGGTTAATTTTCTTCGATTTGGTCATAGTTTAAGAATTTTGCAGATATCAGGTACTTCTGGTTTACTTCTCGAAAACAAGTTCATGTTCAGGTCCGCTCACTCCGGCAAGATTTACCGAACGAAAACTCCAGGCAGGTTTATTTCCGCTGAGTTTCAACATTACTTCCCCATCTGCTTTTTCCCATTCCCCCGATGGAAGCTTCTTCATTTGGTATTCCTTAAAATTAGGTGTGTCTGACTGTAAGGTCACCCGGGCGTTATTTTTATCAATTTCCACTTTTGATTCAATGGTATTGGGAGACCAGTTAATGGCATTGCGGTCCTCTACCAAAGTTACAATTGAAGGATTATTGTATGCCCAGTGAGGCCTTCCGTTGCGTATCCAGGGATTGTTTTTATGATACGTGTCGTTGTACCACAGCACAGTTTCCTTATGGTTGGGCCAGGCTGTAAACCTATTGCCATTGATCTGCCAGGTAATATAGGTGAATGTCTGGATAAAAGCTTCCTTTTTTTCTCCGATTTCTTCATCAAATTGAGTTGGTACAAGATCCAGCCCCTTAAGCATGACCACATCCCTGCCGCCGTTTCGCAGGAATTCGTCACGGATTTCCAGAGCCGACAAAGGCACACCATCTTTTTCGAAATGATGTTCGTATTTGGCATCAATTACCATCCATTTATTGTATTGATTAAGCCATACCTCATTGGTCCCGTGATGCGGGTCAAACTCCCGGGGAACACCCGGACCTGCCCCCAGGAAACGGGTAATGTATCCATAGGCATTTAATATACCGTGTTGAACCGTTGCAAAATGTCCGCAATGAAAACCTTCCCCTTCAAGCGCTGCATCAAGAATTCCCTCAACTGCCCCCTCTCCGCTGTAGTTTGGATTATCCAAATCAATTGTAATATGCGATTTAATCCAGTGCCGCAACAAAATGATTCGTTTAAACTCATCGGTTTCCCCACGCAACACAGTATCCAGCTGATACTTCTCAATCAGATTTTCAAATTTGGGAGACGTTAAATCTTCAAATTCTGCAAAAACAACATTTGGTTTGAATTCAGGATTTCGTATCTCTGCCTGCTTATATTCTGTAGGACTACAACCAGTAAAAAACAATATATATAAAACTAAAATAAGCAGTATTCTTTTCATTTCATGTTATTAAAATTGCAAGTTTTTAATGGTATAACCTGGAATTCGCATGTCCCGATATGCATCGGGATTAATAATTCCCGGTTGGTATGTATTACTACTCATGCTCATTTCATTCTGTTTTCTGTTTTGTAAAAATAAAAAGTTTTTATTTCCTTAGTAAGTTATCTTCATTATTTTAATGCAATGACAAAAGAAAAATTCAATTAAAGGAATAATTAACTGCTTCAGTCTTCATAAAAACTAAGAAATAGTTAAAAACAACAATATAAAAATATAAACAATGTGGAAATTCAACCTTCTGGTTTTTCTTTTATTTACCGGTTCTTTCAATGCAAGCAGCATTTCAGGCCAAAGCAGGCATATTAAAAATGCTTGCTCAGAACAGGAAATTACAGAATCTGGCGAAAGTCTCACAAATGCTTTAAATTATCTTGAAAGTATTTGCGGAAAAGATGGAATCAAAAAAATACACATTTTAAAAAGTGGAAAAACCATCTATCAAGGGACAGAAAGCGAATTTGTTCAGAATGTATGGTCGTGTACCAAATCATTCACCAGCACGGTTCTGAGCCTTTTGGTTGCTGAAGGGAAATGTTCACTTGATGACAAGGTCAATAAATTTATACCCGAATTAAAAAACCATTACCCCGATTTGACATTCAGGCATTTGACAACGCATACCTCCGGTTACAAGGCAAAAGGTGATGATGCTGCCGGAGGCCATGGTCAAAGCAGTACCCCTTTTCAGCCTTCACCTGAACCACTGTTTGCCCCTGGTTCAGAATTCCGGTATTGGGATTCGGCAATGAACCTGTTTGCAAAGGCACTGACGGTCGTAGCCGGTGAACCGATAGAAAGTTACTTTAAACGTAAAGTAGCTGACCCTATTGGCATGAATAATAATGGATGGAACTGGAAAGATTTTGGGGAATTTGATGGAATAACTGTTAACGGAGGAGCCGGCAACAAAGGCAGGGGAATACATATTTCTGCTACTGAAATAGCGAAATTTGGGCAGTTGTTTCTGAACAGAGGAAAATGGAACGGCAAGCAAATTATCCCTGAGAAATGGATAGAAGAAGCCACCTCTCCCCAAATTGAGAAGCTTATTCCCGGAGATACCACACCTTATGGCTTCAACTGGTGGACATCCGGTTTGTTTCCCGATGCCCCTAAGGGAACTTTTGCCGCTAAAGGATTTAACAACAACGTTTGCCTAATCATTCCTGAAATAGATATTGTAGTTGTAAGGTTGGGACTGGATGGAAATATAGACGATGAGAAATGGAACCGGTTTATTAAATTATTGATGCAGGTGGACTGGAATCAATAAACCGTAGTCCTGTTTTTTTTTAGAAGATTACCTGATACTGACTCCTTGCTGTTACCTCTAAAATTCGCAACAACACACTTTCCCTCCCAATAAATAAAACTGATTTTGTTAACGATAAAGACCATACCAATCGAACGCTGAATCAAAGCTCATGACCTCAGAGAGGTCAAATGTTTATAGAAATGCCATGCCAATTAGAATTTTCGACTCCGGCGGGAGTCGTATAACCTTTGTATGTTAAATTCGCTATAAACACATAATTCCCCGGGATGAAGAACTCTTCCCATATCCTCAGCAAAATAAAATGCATATTAATCATCAACCCATTCAATCAGGTATTCATTTTTGAATTCGATCTCGAAAGCTTTTAAAAAAATCAAATACTCTTGTTTAAATGTCTTTTTTTGATGATGCACTTTTTGATTTTCTATATAATGAATCACATCGGTTAGATGAGAATGTGGATAAGAAAAAGCTACTATCAGACCGCGTAATTCAACCGCTCGGGAGCGAGAGGTATTAAGGGCTGACTGGCAGTAATAATAAGATTACATATCAAAAGGAGGAATGAAAGACACAAGGTTATATTCCCTGTACAATACCTTAATGACTAAAAATATCGATACAAACAGTCCTAAATAAAAATTGGGAAAGATTTAAGAAGATTCTTAACTCTTTCCCAACTTTAACACCTTGATTTATATTTAATCAAAATAGTTGATATACCAGTTCTCTTCATTCAGCAACCGGTTATAAATTTCATCTCTCTTCTCTTTAGGAAATTTTTGAGCAACTGCATTGGCAAGATAGGAAGGATCGTTACGTCTTTTGGCTACTCTTATGAGGTCATAAAACCGTTCCCCTTCAAAAGCGAGTTCTCTGGCACGTTCATCCATAATATATGTCTCCAGGAGTTCCTGTAATCCATTAAAATTACCAGTCAAATCATTATAACCAACAACTTCATTTGTGAACGGATCTCGTATGTAGTTGATATTACCAACTCTGATTCCATCGTTTGAACCGCCAAATCCAACACGGCCTCTGACCCCTTTTTGGGGACGGTTATTTGCAGAACTGTAATTCCGGCCATCGTTAACGATATTCACAGCATTTGTTGTAAATGTACTTATGATATTATTCCGTTCAAAAGCCCAGTAAACATATGCTTCAGCCAACCATAAATGAACACCTGCAGCACGGTAAATGACAAAATTTGCATCTTCGTCATAAATATTTTTATTCCATGAATACTTCCATACTACTGTATCTGCACCATGAGCAATCAGATTGGCATTTCTGAAATCACCATTTGATTTAAGAAAAAGCATCCTTTCAATATCTTCAATCGGAACAGGTTCTCCATCCCTCAGGTAAATATAGGAAACCCCATAGCCCCTGTGATAATCACCCGGTGTTCCTTTATCAGAGGTACGGGTTCTCCATGGCTGACCATTATTAATGTTAAGCGTGAAATCATCCCAGATAGTTTCCCAATTCATTACAGCTTTAAGAGTCGGTTTTAACATATATTGGTGAGAACCACGTGGCTCAAATATATCCTGAAGATCATTTTGTTGTTGGTTCGCTTTGTTAAACCAGAGGGTATAAATATGCTCGCGTCTATCTACATTACCGAAAATATTTCTCCATCCAGCATTTTGAAAGGTTTGATCCAATTGGTACCGGTTATTATCTGACGAGAGGTAAACAATTTTTTCAAAGTAAAAAGCAGCTTTTGCCAAATCACCCTCTGTAAGATGCATTAGACCTAACAGTGTATTCATGGCATATACGTTCCAAATGGTTACTTCCCAGGTATTATCATTATTTTCAATATAATGGTTAACTCCAACATCTTTTACTTTAGTTGTCAACTCATTTGTAAAATAATCAATTACAAGTTTTTCATCAAAATACTGCTTTTCAAGAGTAACGGGTGTATTATAAGCCGTATCGTTAGTATATCCGTCTTGTCCAAAAGTTATATCTACACTATCAACATAAGTTGAAGCTGATTCCAGATAACCATCAACTTCTTCTATCGTTGTCAATGATTCATGGATGAACGGAACTTTACCATAAATCCTGACAGCATTAAAGTATGCCCATGCCCTCATACACAAGACTTCACCATACAGCCTGTCGTAATTAGTAACAGGACTTGAAGGATCCATAACTTCAGGAAATTGCGTTTGCAATGTATTTATGAGTTTATTACTGGAAGATATTAACTTAAAAAAATTAGTTGGGTTAACATATTTATTATCTTTTGAGACATTAAAATTATTTATCTCAATCATATCGGCATCAGCATTTTCAGTTACCGAAAGCAAATCGCCTCTGAGTTCTCCCAAAATTACAATCTGCTCTACCAGGTCTTGTTGTATGCCATAAATTCCCATTGCCGCCGCCCGGTATTCATACCAGTCGTCGAACATCTTATCTTCAGTAATATTAGTTTCCTGTTCAGGTGTCAAAAAATCTTTACATGAACTGAATAAAAGAACTGACACTAAGAAAGATACAATAATTGCTTTATATTGGCTGAAATTTTTCATACTATATAAAAATACTAATGTGTTATAA
>JBEPWX010000162.1:0-6903 GCA_041642235.1 Mariniphaga sp. | reverse complement strand
ATCATCATTCCGTACAAAAGATGACATCAGATTCCTGTTATTTCAATCTTCAGAACCTGCCTGGTTTGATGGGTTATCTTAAACCGGTTATCAATGCGGTGTCCCATTACCCAAACAATTTTTTGTCCGCTGCATAGCAGCCAGGTATTCTCTTTCCGGTGAAGGGGAATCTTTTGGTCAATTAAAAAATCACTTAATTTCTTAAATCCCGTCATTCCCAGCGGCTGAAAATAATCTCCCTTTTTCCATCTTCTAATGAGTAAAGGAAATTCAATCTTATCAAAATCTAGGCAGGCCACCAAAGGCGATTTATTGATACTAAAATCTTTGCTACTGATCCGTTGTAAATTTAAATCAAACGGGGTAAACAATTCCATATCCCCTTCCTCGATGTAGTAAATCTGTTCTTCCTGCATTGGCAGCAAAGTCAGAAATAAATGCCTGCGATCTTTTACCAATCTGTGACTTTTTGAATAAAAGGTTTTACCTGATTCACCAGCAAGTCCCCGGAATACCTGATTCGCCACTTTTGCATTAAAATTATAATCTGACAGCACTTCAAAAAGCAAAATTTTTGGAAACGGAGACTTCAATAGCAATTCAACATCAATAATCATATTGTTCTCCTGCATGGAAACAACTTTTTGTTTTTCGACATTCAGGAAATACGTGTAAATCTCTTCTGCATCACGTAAGTTGCCAATAGTATCAAACAGGTTATTTTTAAAAGCCGGATTTAATTCACTAAGCACAGGCAACACCCTGTGGCGGATGAAGTTTCGCTGATACACCACTTCGCTGTTGGTAACATCTTCGCGCTTTTCCACATAATTGGCGTTGGCATAGCTTTCAATTTCCATACGACTTGCAAAAAGCATTGGACGAATTAGGTCCCCAGCCTTTTCTTTTATTCCCGTAAGCCCTTTAATGCCGGTTTTTCGTGAAAGATTCAAAAAAAATGTTTCCAGCAAGTCATCCTTGTGATGTGCGGTTGCAATAAAATCGAAGTTGTTTTCTAATCTTACTTTTTCAAAGTACCTGTACCTTAGCTCCCTTGCAGCCATTTCAATTGAGATACTGTTTATCCGGGCATAGTCCTCCGTATCGAACCGGGTGCAAAAAAAGGGAACTCCATGATTTAAAACCTGTTCTTCAACAAATTTTTCATCCTCATCCGAATCGGTACCCCGTAACTGAAAATTGCAATGCACCACGCCATAGTTAAATTCCGAACGTTCGAAGAGATGGAGTAAAACCATACTGTCGATCCCGCCACTTACCGCCAGTAATATTTTTTGGTCAGGATTGAAGAGTTGCTTTTGTTTAATGAAATCCGTGAATTTATCCAGCATTCACCTTTTATTTTGTGTAAGTTCAGCAATATTTAAAATTACCTCCACGGCTTTCAGTATCGAAGGTATAGGAATAAACTCATAGGGTCCGTGAAAATTATGGCCACCTGCAAATACGTTTGGGCAGGGCAACCCTTCAAACGACAGCCGCGCACCGTCAGTTCCGCCACGAATAGCCTTTACATCGGGAGTAATACCTGCCCTTTTCATTGCCTCACGTGCAATATCCACCACATACATAACAGGCTCAATCTTTTTGCGCATGTTGTAGTACTGATCTTTTAATTCCAGTTGTACCAACTCCTTACCGTAATCCTGATTAACAAGGTTAACAATTTTTATCAGCAGTTCTTTCTTCGCCTTAAACTTCTGCATATCGTGATCACGAATTATATACTGCAATTCAGCCTTTTCTACATTTCCGCGGAAGGATAACAAATGGAAAAAGCCTTCGTATCCATCTGTATGTTCAGGCCTTTGAACGGCAGGTAGCATGGCTATAATTTTATGAGCCACCAGCGAAGCATTAATCATCTTGTCCTTTGCAAATCCCGGATGCACACTTCGTCCCTGGATTGTCAGTTTTGCACCGGCAGCATTGAAGTTCTCAAATTCCAGCTCCCCAATTTCTCCGCCATCGAGGGTATAGGCAAAATCAGCTCCGAATTTCTTTACATCGAACTTATCGGCACCCCGCCCGATCTCTTCATCGGGCGTAAAACCAATTCGTATTTTTCCGTGCTTCCGTTCCTTGTTGTTCAACAGGATTTCAGCAGCCGTAACAATTTCTGCAACTCCGGCCTTATCGTCAGCACCTAACAATGTATCGCCTGATGCAGTTATAATATCCTGCCCTTTGTATTTTAGCAAATCCGGAAACTCAGCCGGATCAATCGACACACTGCTGTTCAGGCGAATAATGCCGCTATCGTAATTTTCAACAATCCGGGGCTGCACATTTTTTCCTTCAAAATCAGGGCTGGTATCCACATGGGCAACAAATCCAACAACCGGAGAATTTTCACCATTATTTGCCGGAATGGAAGCCATCAGATAGCCATTTTCATCGAGCTCCACTTCTTCTAAGCCAATCTCTTTCAGTTCAGCTTCCAGTTTTTTCATAAAACTAAACTGCACCTCTGTGCTTGGCGTGGTATCGCTCTCCGGGTTGGAAGTTGTATATTCTTTGGCGTACCGTATAAATCGTTCTATTGCTTTTTCCATAAAACTAAAACTTTCTTACGTTCATTATGTACAAATATACAAATTTATGGGGCGATTTGGAGAGTATAAGTACATGCCAAACAGAATCAGGTAATAATGTCAGATCATAATCAGGGGCAGTACGATCAGGTTACTAAGGTTGATTTTTGAAAATAAGGTTTTTAGCAGCATAAATTTCCATAAACCATCTTTTCTTAAAAAATAGAATAAACCTTATATTCCGTGCTTTATTTCAACACCTGCCGAAATTAATGATTGCCTAATAAAAGTGAAGTCTTACAGAAAGTCAAAAAACCTTATTTTATTTAACAACCTTAGTAACATGTCCAAAATACCCCAAGACCAAAACCTTATTACCTAATTAGCAGGACTTAAGGTTTACTGATAATATCGTGTAAAATCATTATACTCCTCTTCAAACGTTTTTTTATGATGGTGCTCCGGTTGATTTAATATGTATTTGCAAACCTTTTCAATATCTCCATTTGAATCTGAAAATGCGGAGGCTTAATGTTGCCATGTAAATCAGACATCGTCGGAATTAAAAACAAAACCCAGTCTTTTGCCGGTAATCATTTTAGAATGTGTTATTTTTTGCTGCATTTGTTCAACTGTAGCCAGCTTAACCTGGTCGTAGGGGGGCACAAGCAAATCAAATTCAATGCAGTAACCAATGGCTGTTTCCACTATTTGCCTTAAAACACCGGGAGATATAGTATCGATGGCAAAGCTTTTCACATTTTCTTCCGTTTGGCGTTTTCCCTCGACAAAAAAATGGTTGTCTTTATTTATAAAAATACGGGCCACCAGGTATCCAAGATCTTTATCCCTGTTGTATTTAAATGAATCGGCCAGGAAATTGTAAATATTAATCATACCGCAGTACGATCGCATAGCATCCTCCTGTATGTATGGTGATTTAAGAACCGGATTTTTTTTATCGAACTCAAATACATTTGAATGCATACTGAAAATAAGCAAGTCACCACCTATTTCAAATTCTGCCTCAAAAGGCCCCCTCTCCCTGAAAACAGGCTGGGAAGCAGCAGAAACCCGTTCTTTTACAGATGAAATGTATTCCTTTTCAAGAAGCTGCAGTACTTTTTTCAACAATCTGAACGATTGTAACGTGTTAGAATAAACTTTTTGCTTGACATTCGATTTTAATACAAACGATTCAAGCAAAGCAACCCGGATTTCCTTTTCAGTCATGGCCTTAATTTTGAAACTAAAATACATAACCCATTGAATTATTAAAAATAAAGAGGTATTTAAATTTTTACCCACCGGAAATTTGGAAAAAAAGCTTTTCAAAAAAAACCAGGTACTACAGCAAACCTGCTTTGAACTGCACCAGCTGCACCATGATATCAAGTTATATGAATTTCATATTTTAAAAAAATTATATTCGATTTAACTTCGAAGTTTATTCGCTATTTATTCGTTGTTTATTCGTATTAAATTCGCGATTTTAAGAATTTAATACTAATTAACACTGAATAAACTACAAAAAAACTACGAATGAACATATAGCAAATCATGAAATTTATGCAAAGCATTATAACTGTCAATAAAAATGAAATTTAGCGTGAATAAGACGATCCAGCTAGCTTTGGAGAAGAGAACGGGAAATCATAAACAATAATAAAACGTAATGAAATTTTATTTCACTATTCTTCCAACGCACCGGTTATAAATTGAAGTTAATTGTGGGGGAATTAAAATCAACAAAAATTTCAGTTTAAAAACTCGTTGCAATCCTCTGAAGGGTGATAAACGCCTGCGGCTTGCTGATATACTAATTCTGCCCCCAGGTGACCTGTGTAAACCAGAAAACCTGATCCGGCAAGAGCAAGAAGAAGAATAACTATGCTGGTGATTTTTTTAAGTTTCTTCAAAATTCCCAGGTAATCTATGGCAACAAATAAAGAAGCACCAGAAAAGATCCAGGTAACAAGATAGGCATTTTGCTCATGATTTTTGAGAACCGTTGGATCACATATTTGTCGTGAAACAATTCCATCGGCTAAGTTCCCGGTGTAAATGGCAATCCAGGCTCCTATGGAGCCTATAAAAAGCAGCAAATAACCTGTTTCTGTAAAGAATTTCTTTTTAATGAAAATACCTGCAAGTATTATTATAGTTGCCAATAATAAAATTGCAAGAGGAAAGTGGACAGTGAGCGGATGCCAAATCTCTGTCCTCCAAAAATCAGGTAATTCGTTCATTTCATTCCAGGATTTTAACAGTCAGCGGGTCGAGACGTTTTCCTACCTTTTCTACTTCAACCTCAACTTTTTGTCCTTCCTGTAATGTTGCAAATTCAACTACCTGGGCATTTCTTGTAAGTTTGGTTTCATCAGTAAAATAAAGTTCCAGCTTTTTACCGTCTTCTGTTTCAACATAGATTTCCGTTTTATCGGCTTCTACTTCTGTTATTGTACCCTGGTAAGTTCCTGATTCAACAACATCTGTGTTTCCGGTACATGAAACAAGCAAAAAAACAAATGCACCAGCGAACAGCATTAATAGTGATTTTTTTCATCGTTTTTTGTTTTGAATTATTATAATAATTATTAAACAAAACAAAACTGATTCGGTTTAAGGCACTAATATTCCTTTTAACAAATTTAAATCATAAAATTGATTTGCTTTCGGCCAGAAGTAAAAGAATTACTATGATCAAATTATTAGCAGTCACTGAAAAACTGAACACTCTTTCAATTCAAAAAATGGAATTCACCGGTGAAATCCGGATTTTCTTGTTCTTATTAATATGCCAAAGCAAACAGCACCCTTTGGTTTGATGGTTTACCGGAGTATATACAGGTTCCTGCTTCCTGTTCATTATCGAGGGGAATGCAACGGATGGTTGCTTTTGTTTCATTCTTGATTTTCTCTTCGGTTTCTGAGGTACCATCCCAGTGTGCAAGAACAAACCCTCCTTTATTTTTGATCAGGTCCTTGAATTCATCGAAGGTATCGGCCTTAAATGTATTTTCGGATCTGAAATTCAAAGCTTTCTTAAATATGTTATTTTGAATTTCTTCCAAAAGATTCTTGATATAGTCGATAATCCCATCAAATGAAACAGTAGTTTTTTCAAGAGTATCCCGTCGGGCTAATTCAACGGTATTATTTTCCAAATCGCGCGGACCAATAGCCAATCTTATTGGCACACCTTTTAATTCATATTCAGCAAATTTCCATCCGGGCTTCTTGTTGTCATTGTCATCGAACTTTACACTAATACCAACAGCTTTTAACCCGGAAACAATTCCTTCCACCTTTTTGCGAATATTCTCCAGCTGCTCCATCTTTTTATAAACAGGAACAATAACCACCTGAACAGGAGCCAGTTTTGGAGGAAGCACCAGTCCGTTATCGTCAGAATGGGCCATTATCAGTGCACCCATCAGCCTGGTTGAAGCACCCCATGAGGTAGCCCACACATACTCTTCCCTGCCCTCTTTATTTGCAAATTTCACATCAAAAGCTTTTGCAAAATTTTGACCAAGAAAGTGTGAAGTTCCAGACTGTAATGCTTTGCCATCCTGCATCAAGGCCTCAATTGTGTATGTATCCAGTGCACCGGCAAACCGCTCATTTTCCGATTTCAGCCCTTTCACCACTGGCATAGCCATGTAGTTTTGGGCAAAGTCGGCATATACATTAATCATTTTTATGGTCTCTTCAATTGCTTCCTGCTTTGTGGCATGTGCTGTATGGCCTTCCTGCCAAAGAAATTCAGTAGTCCGTAAAAACAGACGGGTGCGCATTTCCCAACGTACTACATTTGCCCACTGGTTAATCAGCAGTGGAAGATCGCGGTGCGACTGTATCCAGTTACGGTAGGTATTCCAGATAATAGTTTCAGAGGTAGGACGAACAATAAGTTCTTCCTCCAGCTTAGCCTCCGGATCAACCACTACGCCGCCGTTTACCTCATCGTTTTTTAACCGGTAATGGGTTACCACCGCGCATTCCTTGGCAAAACCTTCAACATGATCGGCTTCCTTGCTGAAGAAGGACTTTGGTATAAACAGAGGGAAATAAGCATTTACATGCCCTGTTTCCTTGAACATCCGGTCGAGTTCAGCCTGCATCTTCTCCCAGATGGCATATCCATAAGGTTTAATCACCATACAACCTCTAACTGCAGAGTTTTCGGCCAGGTCGGCCTTAATTACCAGATCCTGATACCATTGGGAATAATTTTCGCTGCGCGATGTTAATTCTTTCGCCATTTTTACTTTGTTGGTACAAATTTTGTTTTATTTACTATGCTTTAGAGATAACAAAGAAAGTAAATATTATCGAAATTAAA
>JBEPWX010000161.1:0-6904 GCA_041642235.1 Mariniphaga sp. | reverse complement strand
GGTATCCAAAACCTTAGTCGAATTTGAAGAGTTGCTGCAGGAATTCGGTTTCATGAGGGTTCATAAAACCCATCTTGTTAATCTAAAACATATAGTTGCATTCATGAAATCCAACAACATGTTAAAGCTTACAGGCAATGAATTAATTCCAGTGTCCCGCAGAAGAAAAGAGATGGTACTGGAACGACTAAAAGCAGGCAGGCGAAACTAATTAGAAGGATCAGTTGTCTGATGAAAAAAATGGAAAAGATTAAATTAAAGACAAAAGCAGTTCTTTTTGCCCTGGCATTGGGAATAATAAGTATCCTGGTAACAGCACTTCAGCGGGAAATGAAAAAAGAAGATGCCCTGGTAAAATTGAATGTTTCGGTTACATTTGACGGAAGCCGGATTTTAGTCAGCAACAACGATACACTTGATTACCTGCAAACGGAGATGACGGTGAACGGTTATTACAAAATCACGGATATGAACCTCAGTGCAGGGGAAACCTATACCTTCTGGCCGGTGGAATTTGCACATATGAACGGCAATAGGTTACCTGCAAAACAAAAGCCACATCAATTTGCCATATGGTGCGGGTTGAATGATGGACGGAATGGGTACTATTCAGTCAGAATAAAAGCGGATTAACTATGCCCCCTAAATGGCGGCATTATTTTATACAGCAGGTGAGGCCAGGCAAACAAGATCGCCGTTCCCGTTCAAATTACTAAAAAAGAACAACCCGGGAAATCTCCCGGGCTGTTACTGATTGTTTAAGATAGTAGTTATGAACAGGCACTGATCATGCCCTGTTATTGTCATGGCGTTGCATTATTTATAAGCAGGCAATACGAAATAGGTGTATATATAGCACCCTACACAAATTCCAAAGGCAAATTCGAGAAGGGCAAAAAATACCAGAATTCCGGCTACAACCATTGATGAGGTGTAGAATCCAACAATAAAAAGGATGGCAATAACCAGGGTCATTATGAATCCCATTCGTGCAGCAAAAATTTTTGGCGCTTTATCAATGGGTTTTTTACCCAACTGAAGCAGTCGTGCCAGCCCTGAACTTACAAAACTTACCGGGCTGTATCTTGAATTTGCAAATGCCCGGATGAAAAAATCGGCAAGCAGTAACAGCGGGAACAGTACTGAGTTAAAAACAAAACCTGCTGTTACCAGCAGAATGGTAAAAAAGGCATTCAACCTCGTAAGGTGCTCATTTACCTTTTCATTTGATATGGGACAAATCAGTTGTTTCATTCCTGAATTCTTTATTCTTCAAATTAAATACAAAAAAGTATTTTATATGCATATTTGCAACAAAAAAAGTGCCGGTGCTTACAAAAAATTAACAACACAACCATTTTAAGCGACGGATCTTTTAGTTTCTATATACTGCTGCTTTTAGCCAGTATGCCAGATGTTGAGACTCATGAATTATTTTACCTTAGTTTGTTTTATGGAGTGTGTATGTAAATTCAGGCATTAAAATTGTTAGTACTGCCGGTAATTTGTTAACAGAGAATCTAAAAGCTATGTTAAAATTTGACGGACTGGAATTTAAAAATGCTTGAGGTGACGGGGCTTTAATGGACCATGGTGTAACCTATTTAAAACCGTTCCTTCTAATATTTCTGTTACATTTGCGGGGTAAAAAATATCGAATGAAATGAGCATTAGAAATAAGTCACACCAACAGTTGATGATTAAAGTCATATGAAAAGAGTTTTAACCATATTTCTTTTGCTGGGTTCTTCGCTGAATTTATTGGCTAATAATGAAGTAGGGCCTGAAGGACATAAGCTGGCATGGCTGGTGTTTAGTATTGCTGTTGCAATAGTTGCAGTCGTTTATTTTCTGGGAAAGAAGAAAAGGATGGGTGGTTTTAAGTTTGGGATACCAAAACGGGAAAAAGTAACTGTTGAACTAAAAAAAGACAGGCTTTATTATCCCCGCTTTCTGGAGTTAACCATCATTAACAATGGTAAATCAGATGTCGATTTGGGCAACCCATTTCTTGTTCTCAGCAGTATATGGGTGAGCCGGAAATTTAAGCTGAAGGGAACCAACAAAAAATGGTATTACCCATTGTACCTGATAAAAAATCAAAGTCATACGTTAAACATTGATTTGCATCGTTTTTATGGGTTTGACAGAACCCTTAAAAGGCTCCCAAGAGCCAGGGTTGTTGTTAAAGATGTAAAAGGCCGGCAACTGGCAAGCACGAAGGTATTGTTGCGAAAAACATTATTTAATATTTAATGAGGGACTGGAAATTTAATCACATTGATTTCTCTATATATCCTTGCTACGAAGGAGACGATTTAGGAGTCTTCTGGACTCCGGAAAAAACAACAGTTAAAATTTGGGCACCAACCGCAAAAATGGTTGAATTCCGGCTTTATAAAGACGGAAAAACCGGCGTGGATTTTCATAAAACACAACTTCAGCCTGGTGGTAATGGCACATGGTCTACTATTCTGACAGGTGATTATGAAGGAAAGTTCTATACATTTCGAATTAATGATGGAGAATGGCTTAATGAAGCTCCTGATATTTATGCCCGGTGTGTGGGAGTGAACGGCATCCGGGGCATGATTTACAACCCGGCAAAAACAAATCCTGAGAAATGGGATTCGGATGCTTCTCCAGTGTTGAAAAATTTTACCGGTGCAGTGATTTATGAAACACATATACGCGATTTTTCTATTGCCGAATCATCAGGTATTCAAAATAAAGGAAGATTTCTGGGGTTTACCGAGGAAAATACCCGTACAACTGATGGTATTTCAACCGGACTGGAGCATCTGAAGGAACTGGGAATAACTCACGTTCACCTGCTTCCGGTAAATGATTTTGCAACTGTTGATGAAGAAAAACCATTTGATAAGTACAATTGGGGGTATGATCCCTTGCATTACAATGCACTGGAAGGTTCATATGCTTCCGATCCATATGACGGTGCTGTACGGATAAAGGAATTTAAAAAGCTGGTGCAGGCTCTTCATAATGCCGGCATTGGCGTGGTGCTCGATGTAGTTTATAATCATACCTATTTTGCCAAAGATTCGGTTTTTAATCAAACGGTACCCGGATACTTTTACCGGCAAAAATCCGACGGTTCCTTTGCCAATGCTTCGGGATGCGGTAATGAACTGGCTACCGAACGGTTCATGGTACGTAAATATATTATCGACTCGCTGAAATATTGGGTTCAGGAGTATCATATAGATGGGTTCCGTTTTGATTTGATGGGGATTTACGACATCAAAACCATGAATCTGATAAAAACAGAACTGCAAAAGGTAAAACCCGGACTGCTGATTTACGGCGAAGGTTGGGCTGCCGATTTCAGTCCTATGCCTGAAGAGAAACGTGCCGTTAAACGAAATCTGTCTAAGCTGCCGGGAATAGCTGCCTTTAATGACGACTTACGCGATGCCCTGAAAGGAAATCACAGCAGCAGAAAAACGAAAGGTTTTGTGAGCGGACTTGATTTACGGGAAGAAAATGTGAAGTTTGGTGTGGTGGCCGCAGTTCAGCATCCGCAAATTGTATACGATTATGTCGAAACCTCCAAACATCCCTGGGCTGCACAACCGGATCAGTGTATAAACTATGTTTCCTGTCACGATAATTATACCCTCTGGGATAAACTTAAATCAAGCTGCCCTAAAGCAACTCCTCAGGAGATGCGGAAAATGGTGAAACTGGCAGGTGCTGTAGTCCTTACTTCTCAGGGGGTTCCATTTTTACATGCAGGCTCAGAATTCTGTCGCTCGAAGGGCGGTAATGGCAATTCTTATAAATCACCCGATTCTGTAAATCAAATCAACTGGAATCTGAAAGGGGAGTATTATGATGTTTTTGAATATTATAAAAATCTGATTCACCTTCGGAAAAACCATCCTTTATTTAGGATGATCAATTCATACCAGATACAGCATTTCATTCATTTTTGTACCGAATACCAGATGGGCGTGGTTAGCTATTGTATCAATGGGAAGGCTGTCGGGGATTCATGGGAGAACGTGGTTCTCATCTTTAACGGCAACCGGAAGAAAATCCGGCATCTGTTGCCCGAAGGGAAATGCCAGATAATGGTTCGGGGCGACAGCTTCAGTAATGAAGGTCTCGCTGTAGTTTCAAAAGAAGTGGAGGTGGAAGCGATTTCAATGATGATTCTGGTTCAAATCAAATCATAGATCATGTAAGAATTGCAATGCCGGGTTCTGTTTTTGCTGAATAAACAGGTTGAAATTCGCAATCGTTATCAAGAATTCTGTCGCCAGGAATTAATCTCCCGACAAATTGATTTCCTGTTCGATTTTCAAGTGGAATTATAAAATAGAACTGTTATTTCTTTCATCTCCCAAGTGTATGCCTTAGAAAGGTTAGACTTAATTATTTCCGTAGAAACAGACAGGTACATCTTTAAGTTATTTTTGTTATAACTTCGCATTAACTTCGCATTAACTTCGCACCAAATTCGCGATTTAGCGACTTTAATACGACTTTAATACGACTTTAATACGAATTTAATGCGAAGTTGATCTGAATCGGATACGGTTTTAGCTCTGTTCAATGAAGGCTCCACACGGGTGATTGCTGTAAATTGAATACAATAATATCAAGCGAGTGAAAAATAGATTGGGAGCATTGAAGTTAGTTCCAGGAAAGGGAAATTGATAATAAATTTCTTTTCGATCAGAAATTGGTGTTTCCGAAAAGAACTGCAAGAGTTTGAGAACAGCATATAATCTTCCGGATTACCAGAGGTCAGGGAATGAAGGCATTTCCGGCACCATTAAAATATAGCCAGCAGCAGTTCAATGTCTTTTGATGGGATATTGAAAAGATTACCGATATCGGTGTTTGTTAAAATTCCATGGTAGATGTAAATGCCTTTACGAAAGCCTTTGGAGTTTTTGATGTAATTGTCCACTCCGCCAATATCGCCTATTGCCAGTAATATGGGGATGAGAATGTTGCTCATGGAAATAGATGCGGTACGGGCAACAATAGCAGGTGAATTGGGAACACAATAATGCACCACGCCATGCTTCACGTATGTTGGGTTCTTTAAATCGGTGCATTTTGTTGTTTCGAAACAGCCTCCCTGACTGGCATTCAAATCAATAATTACTGAACCTTCCTTCATTTGTCTTACCAAATCTTCTGAAACTTTGAATTTAGGAGTGGTGTTAAACATCATTGCACCAATAACGGCATCGGCCGAAAGGAGCGCTTTTTTCAAAACCTTGGGATAAAAAACGGAGGTAAATACAGGGCGGCCCAACTTCTCTTCCAGCTTACTTAAATCATAAACCGATGTGTCGAAAACCTTTACCAGTATTCCCAGGTTGAGGGCTGCCCTGGCAGCATATTCAGCGGCCGTGCTGGTTCCTATTATTACCAGTTCAGCGGGTGTAATGCCGGTTACTTCTCCAAACAGTACGCCTTTCCCGTTGTGTGCATTGCTCATGTATTCGCTGGCCAGGGTAATGGAAGTTACTCCTGCTATCTGGCTCATCTGGTGTACTATAGGTAGAAAACCGTCTTCATTTTCAATGTTTTCGTAGGCGATTGTAGTTACCTTTTTCTGCATCAGCTTTTGCATAGATTCTTTACAATGTGCCTGAATTTGCATGTTTGAAAAGATAACCTGGCCTCCGCGCAGCATATCAATTTCGTCACTGTCGAAAGGGGCAATTCTTAATATGATATCGCATTGAAACACTTCTTCCTTTTTTTCCACGATTACAGCTCCGGCTTCACGGTATAGTTGGTCGGAATAACTGGCCATTTTACCGGCATCCTGCTCGATGTAAATTTCATGACCGTAGGAGGTCAGCAGATCAACAGCCTGAGGAGTCAGTGGAACTCTGTATTCCACTTTGGAGTAATCGGATGGAATACCTATTTTAATCTTTTGCCCGCGAGTTTTTATTTCAAGCATTTCCTCCTGGGGCATCAGCATGGTTTTTGACACCGATACACGCTCTCTTGATTCCTTTTTCACTGTCATATATTCCTTTTTTCGCTGTTAAAATAGTTTACTGCATGAAGTTAGTTAATTAACTTTTTATGCGTGGCAGTTATTTTCCGTACCTCTGCCTCCATCACTTCAAGTTTAACTTCTACAAAATTCTGTGGCAGCAGAGGTTCTATTTGTTCAGGCCATTCAATAAGGCAATAGTTTTCACTGAAGAAATAATCTTCGTAGCCAAGGTCGAAGACTTCTTCCATGTCTTTAATTCTGTAAAAATCGAAATGATAAATAGACGCGCCCGACTGGGTTTTATATTCATTGATGAGCGCAAACGTGGGACTGGTAACATTATCGGTGGTGCCCAGTTGCCGGCAAATTGCCTGGATAAATGTTGTTTTGCCTGCCCCCATTTTACCATATAATGCAAATACACGCTGGTCAGGAAATTGGTTGATGAGTTTTTTTGCTGTCGTATCAAGTTCCTTTACCGTGGTTATCGTTTCTGAAAACATGTCTGGTATAAAAATTAAAATTTATTGATCAGTTCTTATAAATTCCAGACTATTCTGGTGATTGATTTAATACAATATTACAAAATGAAACTCAAATACACACAAAGGAATGGAAGAAATGAAACATCCGACACGGATTTGGATGGTTTAATACACCCTGTTTTCATTAAAAAGTATTAATTTTGAATAGAATTATAGACAAAAATAATTCATTTAACCTTCTTGAATTTAATATTTAAAACTTTTAAAAATGAAATTACCAGCAGATTTAAAGTACACTGAAGACCATGAATGGGTAAAGATAGACGGAGATACAGCCGTGGTAGGAATTACCGATTACGCTCAAAATGAGCTGGGTGACGTTGTTTTTATTGAAATTGAGACAGAGGGTGAGGAACTCGATAAG
>JBEPWX010000160.1:0-6982 GCA_041642235.1 Mariniphaga sp. | reverse complement strand
GGTATTCCCGAATGGATAGTTTATAGTCCGCCGGCTGAAGATACCGAATATACGTTAAGAGCTTATGACCGGTTTGGATGTGAAGCTACTGTTTCGCTGATGTATGAATCAATTGTTCCGGAAGCAGCATTTACAGCCGATCCAATGGAAGGGGAAGCACCATTAACAGTAACTTTCAACAATCAGTCAAAAAATGCCGATCCAGATCTGTATGAATGGTTTTTTTACCGTGATTTAGACGATATAAAAAGAGAATCAGAAAACACACAACAACCTATCGATAGCATTATGACTGTTGCCTATAATCAGGATCCTGTTTATACGTACGAAAATTCAGGTATCTATAAGGTTAAAATGGTGGCAAAAAAATCATTGGAAACTCAGACTTGTGTAGACACGGCTTATCTCGATGGATTCATCCAGGTAGATACTTCTTTTGTGGCAGTACCTAATGTGTTTACACCAAATGGAGATGGAAATAATGATGTATTTGTAGTGAAATTCTGGTCGATGCAAAGCATTAATATTCAAATTTTTAATCGTTGGGGTAAACGAATTCATTTTTATGAAAGTGGGAATGTTCGTGGTTTTGATGAAGTATTCACTGCAACAATCTGGGATGGCAGAATTGGCAACCGATTTGCCAGCCCTGGAGTTTATTATTATATTGTAGAAGGCCGTGGCCGTGACAATAAAGGCCGCCAGGCTCATGGCTTTTTTCATTTGTTCAGAGGGAATGAATGAAAAAGCTGTCGTTATTACGCATTTGGGACCCATAAAACTCCGAAGATTTTATAATTAATGATTACATGGGATTTGAAATTAATCTTCTCCTTTAAATCTTCCTGGCTGATAACATAACAGACAAGACAATTCAAAAATTACTTATTATTTAAGTATTAACCGGGAACTGCATAAAATATACCTGCTCCAGGCCCAAGCGGTATTTCCATAAGCAGCCATATAATGAGTAACAGAATCCAACATATTAAAAACACGAAAGTATAAGGTAACATAGCCGCCACTATGGTACCAATACCTGCTTTGGGTTCATATTTTTGAAAAAAAGCAATAATTAAAGCAAAAAAGCTCATCATAGGTGAAACGACATTGGTAACACTGTCACCAATACGGTAAACCACCTGCGAAAGCTCGGGAGAATATCCCATAATCATAAACATGGGAATAAATACAGGAGCGAGGATGGCCCATTTAGCAGACGCACTGCCCATTAACATATTAACAGCCGCAGAAAGTAATATAAAAAGAATCATTAATGGAATCAATCCAAGGTTGGCGGACATGAGTACATCGGCTCCTTTAACGGCCAGGATGATTCCCAGGTTGCTCCATTTAAAATATGCAACAAACTGCGCTGCAAAGAACACCAGGACAAGATAGGTTGCAAGCGTTTTCATTGATCCTGCCCGGCCATTCATAACATCAGCATCACTTTTAAAAACTCGGGTGGTAAATCCATAAGCCAGCCCCATAGCCCCGGCAGTGATAAATAACATGGCAACCACCCCCTTAATTAACGGAGAATTAAGTAATCCACCGTCTGCAGACCGGAAGAAACCATCTTCGGGAATTATTCCAATCAATGTAACCGACAAAATGGCCATAAATGCAAGACTTGCCATTAGCAGACCTTTTTTCTCAAGAGGAGATAACCGTACTATCGTATTTTCATGTTCTTCAGCTTCTCCTGTATACTTGCCTAACCTAGGTTCCACCAGCTTTTCTGTTACAAATGTACCGGCAACAGCAATTACAAAAGTGGAAGCTACCATAAAATAATAGTTGGCTGTAGCATTTACTTCATATGCCGGATCAAGAATACGGGCAGCCTCCTCCGACAGCCCTGCAAGTAAGGGATCAATAGTACCCAGCACCAGGTTGGCACTGAAGCCTCCTGAAACACCTGCAAAAGCAGCTGCCATTCCGGCAATGGGATGGCGGCCTACAGCCATGAATATAACAGCCGCCATCGGGATTAGTAATACATATCCGATATCAGAAGCCACATTGGAAATGATCCCAGAAAATACAACAACAAAAGTGAGCAGGTGCCGTGGTGAATTTAGTACCAGCAGCCGGATTAGTGTATGCACCAGTCCGCTTTTTTCAGCAATGCCAATACCAAGCATAGCTACCATAACGATTCCAAGTGGAGCAAAGCCGGTGTAGTTATCAACCATTTCCAGAAGAATGCGATGGACTCCTTCACGCGACAGCAGGTTAACAGGTTTTACGATTTCACCAGTACCTGGATGAATAACTTCCCACCCCAACAGATGACCAACTAATGAAATGACCAACGCCCCCAGTGCAAATAATGCAAAAAGAGTAGCCGGATGTGGAAGTGCATTCCCTGCCCTCTCCGTCCAGTTTAACAGCTTTTGAAATATTCCTGATTTCTTCATTTTTACTGCAGTAAAGGCACCTTAAATCAAACCCTGGGAACGGCCCGTAAGGTTACTTAGTTTATAAAGTATACGGGCAGCAACATTTGAATCCCAGGCATGATTGCCGGTTTCACAAACATCAAATCCTATAATCCGTCGGCCAGTCTCCACAAGCTTTTTAAAAAGAAAATTTACTTCATGAAAATCGAAACCTCCCGGAACCGGAGTACCCGTATTGGGACATAATTTAGGATCCAATCCATCGATATCAAAACTTATATAAACATCCTGGGGCAACTTTTCTATAATTTCATCGCACTGTATGTTCCAGTTCAACCCTCCAAACTGGTTTTCTTTAAGCAGGTGATCGGAAAAGACAGATATCCGGTGACCTTCTTTTTCCAGCACTTCAATTTCTTCATCGCAGTAATCACGAATACCAACTTGCACCAATTTTGAAACTGAAGTATTTTTTAAAACGTTTTTAAATATGGAGGCATGCGACCAGGTAAACCCTTCATAGCTGTTTCGTAAATCCAGATGAGCATCTATCTGCAAAATGCCAAAGTCACTGTATTTTTCACCCAGTGCCTGTATAAGTCCCAACGGGGTACTGTGGTCACCACCAATTACTGCTGCTACTTTCCCTGCCTCCAATACATTTTTTGAATGCCGGTACACTTTCTGATTCATTTCATTACAGCCCGCATTAATTTCCTTCAGTATTTTTCCCATCGAAGTATTTTGGGAAATATCACCTCCCGATTCCAGGAAGTCGATGTATTCAGCAGCCTTTGGTCGCAACTCGTCCCTTTTCATTAAAATTCCCTGATCAGCAGGTGGCATATATATGCCCAGTTCCCATGCATTCGGAACATCGGCGTCAAATAAATCGAGCTGCACCGATGCCTTCCTTATTGCTTCAGGGCCAAATGCAGTTCCCTCTCCAAATGAAACTGTAACATCCCATTGTATAGGAATTAATATAATATTAGCTGATTTTTCATCAAACGGTAGTCCAATAAAATTACCGTTCTTCATACCTATTCCACTAGGGTTAAATTCCCCCTTATCTGCTATGCTGTTCATTAAAAATTGCTTATTTTGCTTTAAATTATAATTAAGATATCTAAAGTGCGAAAATATCATCATTCGTTTAATAAACAGTGAAATAATAAAAAAAACAAAAAATAATATGAGCAAAGTTTTAATTATTGGTGCAGGAGGAGTAGGACGCGTCGTAGCCAGCAAATGTGCCGACAATCCGCAAGTATTTTCAGAAATTATGCTAGCAAGCCGCACCTTGTCGAAGTGTGAAACAATTGCACGGGAAGTTGGTAAAGGGAGAATTCAAACAGCACAGGTGAATGCGGATAATGTGCCGGAAGTTGTGGAATTAATTAACCGGTTCAAGCCAGAACTGGTGATTAATGTTGCACTCCCATACCAGGATTTACCAATAATGGATGCCTGCCTGGAAACTGGTGTAAATTATCTCGATACTGCTAATTACGAACCGAAAGAAGAAGCTAAATTTGAATACAGCTGGCAATGGGCCTATCATGAGCGATTCGCAGAAAAAGGAATCATGGCTGTATTGGGTTGCGGTTTTGATCCCGGTGTAACAAGTATTTATACAGCTTATGCTGCCAGGCATCATTTCGATGAATTGCAAACGCTCGATATCGTTGATTGTAATGCCGGCAGCCATGGAAAAGCATTTGCCACCAATTTCAATCCGGAAATTAACATCAGGGAAATTACACAAAAAGGCAAATATTGGGAGAATGGGCAGTGGATGGAAACCGAACCCCATGAAATTAAGAAGGTATTAAATTATCCGAATATAGGTCCACGCGATTCATACCTGATTTTCCACGAAGAACTTGAATCACTCGTAAAAAATTTTCCAACCCTTAAGCGTGCACGTTTCTGGATGACATTTGGACAAGAATATCTTACTCATTTAAGAGTAATACAAAATATTGGGATGGCACGTATTGACCCGGTTAAATATAAAGGTATAGATGTTATACCTTTGGAATTTCTTAAATATGTCCTACCTGATCCGGGAGAGCTGGGTGAAAACTATGTCGGTGAAACTTCCATCGGATGCCGCATCAGGGGATTAAAAGACGGAAAAGAAAAAACCTATTATGTATGGAATAACTGCCGCCATGAAAAAGCATACCAGGAAACGGGTACGCAGGCTGTATCTTATACAACAGGAGTTCCTGCAATGCTTGGAGCTATGATGGTATTGACCGATAAGTGGCAGGGGAAAGGTGTATTCAATGTTGAAGAATTTGATCCCGATCCTTTTATGGAAAAAATTGGAGAACACGGTTTGCCCTGGCAGGAAGCCGTTAATGTCGATCTTGAATTATAATTATCAATAACCTGCACAGGATGACATACCTTCAAGGTATTTTCCTGTGCTTTTTAATTCTTTCTGAATTGGATTATTCTAAAATTCCTTCCCCCGCTTTCGTGCTCAACGAAAAATTGCTCCGAAAGAACCTCGAGCTCATCGACAGGGTTCAAAAAAAAGCAGGCATAGAAATAATTCTTGCATTTAAAGGTTTTGCCATGTGGAGTACATTTCCACTTGTAAAACAATACTTATCAGGGGCTACAGCCAGTTCACTCTACGAAGCCAGGCTTTGCTACGAAGAAATGAAAACCCGTGCGCATGTTTATGCACCGGTTTATTTTGAGAATGAGTTTGATGAGTTGCTGCAATACACCAGCCATATCGTTTTCAATTCATTTAATCAGTTCAGCAAGTTCTATCCTAGAACTTTACAGGTTGATCATCCTGTTTCGTGCGGGATAAGGGTGAATCCCGAGTATTCTGATGTGGGCACTGATTTATATAATCCCAGTGCTGCCGGATCACGACTTGGGGTAGGAAGCAATGAATTCCCTGATGAATTACCTGAAGGCATTGAAGGAATTCATTTTCATGTTCTTTGCGAATCCAATTCCTTCAGCCTTGAAAAAGTTCTTGAAAATCTGGAATCGCGATTCGGAAAACATTTGCATCAAGCAAAATGGGTAAATATGGGGGGTGGTCATTTAATGACCCGAAACGGTTATGATCACCGGCACCTGATCAATTTGCTTACAAAATTCCGCAAAAAATACAAGGTAAAGGTAATCCTGGAACCGGGCAGCGCTATTGCCTGGGAAACAGGTGTTCTGATTTCAACAGTAAAGGATATAGTGGAACATAGAGGAATTAGAACAGCCATTCTCGATGTTTCTTTTACAGCACATATGCCCGACACACTTGAAATGCCATACCGCCCGGGAATTATTGGAGCTCAGGATCCTCAAGAAAACAGCAAACACCTGTATCGTTTGGGTGGAATAAGTTGTTTGGCCGGCGATTATATAGAATCTTACGACTTTGGCCGTGCTCTACATCCCGGCGACCTGGTTATCTTTAAAGATATGATTCATTACACAATGGTTAAAACTACTATGTTCAATGGTGTAAATCATCCCGCCATTGCCATTTGGACTGAGAATAATCAGCTTAAAATTGTTAGAGAATTTCGATACGAAGATTACAAGCAAAGGTTGTCCTAAAATATTATTTCTTTTGGTTTTTATTGCTTTTTACCTCTAGATAATAAGAAACTATGCAACATATAGTTTAATTCACGTTCAGAAAGGGACTTGTTTTATCGATAAAATCGAATACCTTGATAGAATTCTTTAAAAGCTATCAACAAATGTTAATATCTTAAGTTAATAATTGATTCACACAATTTCTTAATTATTGCTTGAGGAAGAGAAAAAAAATTTGTATATTTGATGTTACCAGGTGAGTGATAAAAGGCTGCTCCGAAAATGTGGAAACTGGGACCGTAGCTTAGTTGAAACGGAAACTTTTTTCTACCGACCTTTTGGAAGGCACAATAGAGAAGCCGAAGTATGAACCAGATGGAGTAAAACCCTGAGGTTCGTTCAATCGCTTAAGGATTTTTAAAACGTTCTTTTTTAGATTGAGTCATCAGGCAGGAGGCATTGATAAAAAGGATAAAACTTTTTTAAGGCCATACTGCACAGATTAATGACGGTTAAAACCGAAGTTACTGATTGTAAATGGTAAATCCTTTAGGTATTTGCCATAAGCACTGAAATGACACTTCGTCCGGGAAGGTAATCCGGAAAACCGAACGGACTGCTCAACAATTTTTACCGTAGAAAGTAAAATTGATGAGTACTGGGCATTATCATCTTAACGGATAATTTAATGCCAGCCAAAATAACTGTAGCCTGGCATCTGAGAAACTAAGGTTACTTAGGTGAATGGGAATTATTCAAAAAAGAATAGTTCCCATTTATGTTTTATAAAGTTGTGAAAAATTTGCCATAAGCCATTGATTAATAAAAACATATTGACTATAAGCACTTTCCGCCATTCTAACAAATTCCAGTAAAATACAAAAAACATCTTCACTGACATTCCGTATTATGTGCCGTATTCAAAATTTGTGATATATTTGTATGGAGTGGATGGAAAAATAGTATAAATTGGCTTTTAACAAATAAAAGTTCTAATT
>JBEPWX010000159.1:5905-7027 GCA_041642235.1 Mariniphaga sp. | reverse complement strand
AACCGCAACAACGGAAGTGGATGTTGGCTTCTTCACTGCTGCAGGCCATTCAATCACACCCGGAACACGGATACCCCCTTCATAAAGACTGCCTTTTTGTGCACGAAGGGTCAGTTCTGTCCGGGCTGCATCGCCAGGAGTGCCATTATCGCCGCAATAAAAGACAAGGGTGTTTTCTTTCAAATTATTTTCTTTAAGAAAGGTTCTCAGTTTGCCAATCGCCCTGTCCATGGCAGTAATCTCTGCATAGCGTTCCTGCAGAACATCACTGAGCGGACGTTTTACCTGTTCCCCCGTTTCATTTGATGTTAGCCGGACTTCTTTTTTTGCCAGACTGTCAGGAAGATTATCGTAAAGGGCAAGGTCCTCGGGTAACCCGCTGTAGGGCTCATGGGGAGAACCAAACCAAACCACTGCAAGAAAGGGCTTGTTTTGATTTCTTGATTTTTGAATGAAATCTATCGTTTCGTCAACTACAACTTCCGAACCTTCGCCCTCTATTGTTTGTGGAGCTTCACCGTTTCGGGAAAGCACAGGGTCCATTTCAAAAAAGTTATCGTGTGAAAGCCATTCGTCAAACCCCATGGCTCCCGGGCTGGTAGGAGACTCTTTTTTTACCGGTCCTACATGCCACTTCCCAAAGTGGGCAGTTGCATATCCGGCTTCGTTCAGCAAATTGGCAATGGTAATTTCTTCCGGACGAATTGACCAGTTGGGAGTAAACGTTCCGTAACGATTGGGGTGCCTTCCTGTCAAAAAACTGCCCCTGGTGGGTGAGCAGGTAGGATGCGCGGCATAAAACCGGTCGAAACGCACACCACTGGCTGCCATCTCATCAAGTACCGGTGTTTTTACAAAGGGATGGCCGTTGTAGCCCACTTCATCCCATCCGTGGTCATCACCCATGAGCAGAACGATGTTCGGCAGCTCTGCGTTTGCAGTTTCTTTTTCTTTTGGCTGATTGGTGCAGGAAAAGGTCAGCGTCATAAAAACTGATGCGAATCCAATGGTTTGAATTTTTGTATTCATTTTTTGTTCGTTTAATTATATTTCAATAGTTATGGTGTCAACTGACTTCTTGACAAAGTCAATTCATAATAGATAGTACCACTTTCATGAATC
>JBEPWX010000159.1:0-5895 GCA_041642235.1 Mariniphaga sp. | reverse complement strand
CAACCGGAATGTCACTTCCGGATCTGGTAAAGTAGTGTCGAATGAAAATTCTCCAAAAGCATATTCACCAGAAATGCCATAAAGCTGTGTATTCCAATCGGCCCTGATGGGTGGGGGACCTACCCTGCCTCCTAGGCTGGCTGCCCCAAACTCATAAAAGTTAAATCCGGATGGCCGTGGAATTTTAAATCCACGTGCGCCATGCCTGTCGCCTGAAATCAACAGTAACCCTCCAATATTGTTTTTCTCTATTAAATTGAATATTTTTTCTCGACCCTTGGGATCGAACCTTCCCCAGGAATCTTTGCCGTCCGATACATAATCGTTGAACATGGTGCCATTTGATAAGATTATAAAAGGTCCCTTACAATCCAACAGTTGTTCTTCCAGCCATTGCATCTGTTCATCTCCAAGGTAATTTCCATTCTCACGAAAGTATCGGTTGTCAAGCATAATAACATCAGCCGGTCCTATGCGGGTGCGGAAGAACACGCCATGGCCATCATGGCCTGAGCCATAAGGTGGATTGTTCCACGAAATCCTGAAAATATCGCTAACAGCCTGTTTATCTTCATTAGTGTAACCTTCAGGTATATTATACAAATCGTTATCAAAATAGTCGTGGTCGTCCCAGGTAGCGTAAACCGGGATGGTTGCAGCCAGTTTTTTCCAGGCAGTATGAAAATCGCGCAACAGGTAATCAGCCCGGTGCATGGCAATATTGTTGTTCCGATCCTGGGCTGCCATATCGCCATTCAGCAAAATTGCCAGGGGCTGTCTGGAACTTATCTGTTCCAACAGGCGTTGATTGCACAATCCCCATCTGTGAAAGCACGAACCAAAGGCAATATTTGTCTTTGACGGCTGAGCCTCTTTTGGCATGGTCACAAAAAAAGTTTCTGTGTCAAGGTTGAGCAGTTTTTCATCTACCCATATCTTGTAATTATATTTCGTGTCCGGGTTAAGCCCGGAAACCTGAATAATAGCTGTCAAATCCGATTTGGCTGAACTGCTAACGGGGCCGAATGTTTTGGTACTTCCCTTGCTTTCAACCTGAATCTTCACCGGAGCCGGATACAATGTTCTTACCCAGATATTCACACCGTGTGGTGATAAATTGCCAAGCATGGGGCCTCCTGTATGAATAATTCCATTTTCTTTACATAATTTCATGAAATCATCCTCTTGTGTAAGCCCGGCAAAAGAATACCGGGGGTTGGCAGATAACTTGATAAAGGCCGTTTCAAATATTTTTTGAATGTGTTCGGGGTGTTGCTCACAAAGGTTCAGCAGATGAAGACTTCCATCCAGATCATAACTATGAGCCTTTTGAGCATGAATTCTGTTTAAATAAGTTTGGCCTGTTGACAGTTGGGGTGAGGCCCAAACCAGGCAAAAAATGAATAAAAAAATTATTAATACTTTATTTGATTTCATTGTATTCACTAATAGTTGCAAAAGCTATTCATCAAAACCCAAATATTTAGGCTAACTCAAATTTTATTTTCAATTTTAATTCTTTAATTCAAAATCAAACGGGAAAGATTTCGACAATTCATGTTCATGTGCCATGATTTCCTTTATCATTTTGACTATCTCCTGATTCCTGTCAGCGATATCATCCGTTTCTGAAGGATCTGTATCCAAATTAAATAATTCAATTTCATCATGAAACCCCTTTTTATGAACATCTAAGCGTATGCCTTTCCAGCTGCCCTGAAGAACAGCCTGTTTCCCTCCCTGTTCGTGAAATTCCCAGTACAAAGTTCGTTTTTCTGTTAAATGTCTGTTTTTTAAAAAGACTTCCTTCAAATCCACTCCATCTGTTTTTCCCTGAAGTTCAATACCAACCATTCCGGCAAAAGTTGGTAAAATATCAGCAAAATAGCCAATACTTTGGTTCTCTTCTCCCCGAGGTATCACCCCCGGCATGGAAACTATGAACGGTACCCTGATTCCGCCTTCATAAACATCGCGCTTTCTTCCCCTTAATACTCCTGAACTGTTGAAGGTTCCTTCATAACGATTGGCTGCTCCATTATCTGAAGTAAATACGATTAAAGTATTGTCCAATATATTGTTCTCCTTTAAAAGTACCCTGATTTTTCCCATGTCGGCATCGATTAAACCTATCATGCTGGCATAAACTTTCTCCTGGTGAGACCAGTCTTTGTCGCGGTAAAGGGGATTTATTTCAGGAATCTCAAATGCATCGTGTGGTAAAAGGTAAGGGATGTATAGGAAAAACGGCTGTTCATTGTTTGCATGTCTTTTAATAAAATCAAGCGCGAATTCTGTAAACATGTTATGCGTATACTTTTTTTTCTGCCCGCCGGTATTCTCCGGAATCGGGAATTTATCCTTATTAAGCCAGACGTAATCGCCATAATGATTGTGGGCCCTTCTCTGGTTCAGATAACCAAACCATTCATCAAACCCCTTGTCGTTCGGCAAACCTGTTGTTCCCGGCTCTCCAAGGCCCCATTTGCCTGTCATTCCGGTTACATAACCGGCTTTTTTTAAAACTTCTGCAATTGTAATATCTTCACTTTTAAGAGGTACTCTTCCTTCCCCTCCGCCTAATCCCGTTACTCCTCCAATACCAAAATTTCCCCGAACAGTTGTATGTCCTGTATGTTTCCCGGTCATCAGCACACTGCGAGCCGGTGCGCAAACAGGTGAACCGGAATAAAAATTAGTGAATCGTATCCCTTCGCGGGCAAGGTTGTCGATGTTTGGAGTTTTTATTTCTTTCTGTCCGTAACAACCTAAATCACCATAACCCATATCATCAACCATCACAAAAATGATGTTGGGATTCTGCAGTTGATTTTTATCCTCAGAACCCTGACTTCCTGTACAGGCAAATAACATGCAAATAATGGAGAAGGAAAGACAATTCATATTTTTAGATTTTTGCTAAAATACAAAAAATAGCATCAGGAACTACGACTGTGAGTATCAAGAATGAGAAGAATTTCCTGTCTTGCTGCCTGTGCCTAAATATCTTGTTTAAAAGAAGCCTTCCCAAAAGAAGAGCTTATTAAAAGCCAACTGGACTCTGTACAAAAGGCCTTAAAAGGGTTATGCAATGGTTGACAGCCCGAGGTACATTGAGTCGGAAATGTATTCCACTGATGAGATGCCGGTTTGTTGGCCAGGTTGGCATAATTCAAATGAAATTACACCTTCTCGCCGGAAAGGTGGTGAGCAGGAATAATTCCACACTGCCTTCCGACGATTCATTTCCCTTAGGGACAGGCAGTTGCATCTTTACAGGTGTTAACTTATCCTTTGCCAATGCTGCCTCAAAATAAAAATCTCATAAAGTTTATTGCACCTTGAAACT
The DNA here is from genome assembly GCA_041642235.1 of Mariniphaga sp. Lineage (GTDB taxonomy): Bacteria > Bacteroidota > Bacteroidia > Bacteroidales > Prolixibacteraceae > Mariniphaga. The sequence goes on along the minus strand of JBEPWX010000159.1, from coordinate 2,546 downwards.
GAATTTATAATTACCTTTTAACTCATTTTCCCGTGCAAGCAACTTTAACCTGTAAACTGTATCGCCCCAGGACCGTGATAAACGGGCGTCGGTTAACGGAATTGTTTCGACTTCAGCCTGAAATTGCCTGCTGTTGTACAATAGCTGAATTTCTTGACCGCCTGCTTTTAAAATTATGGTCCCAGGGGAAGAAATTTCAGGTTTTGGCAAGGTCATAAAATTTACCTGGTTGAGCTCGTTTATTTCTTTTAGGCGGAAATTATCTTCAATTATTAATCCTCCTTTGGGCTGAAGGATAAAGGTCCTTTCCCAGGAATCAACTTCTGCATCTTTCTGGTATGCTTCTGAAATATCTAAAGAAAAGCGGGATTCCGATTCATCAAACCGTATATTTTTTGATCGGTAGCTGGCACCGTTTTTTTGGGGCTTACCGTTAATCATAGGCAGGTTGTGATAGTTGCTTTGCATTGTCCAGATTGAATAGCGTTCACTGCTAAATGTTTGGCGTGTATAAGTTCCAACACCGATGTCGATAAAAACTGGTGATTGATTGTAATACAGTAAAAATGAGCCTACATCATTATGGTTGTGGCTTTCAGCATTATACCCTCCTTTGGCGGCAAAGAAAAAACCTGCTTCATTCCGCATATAACAAAATTCAGTTTCCGGATACCATACAAAAGATTCCTGTGAAATACCAGGTTTGATCTTTATTAAATCATTATGAGAATTTAAATTCTCTAATGTGCGATAAATATCTCTTCCCGAATTATAGTAGGTCATTTTATCATTTCTTTCATACAGATAAGAAGCAAATTTTTTCATTTCTAAACTATTTACTGCTTCCCCATAGCGATAAATCAGACCACTACTTCCGCCTCCTCTCGCTGAAGCATCAGCAAAATTGACGACCCAACCATTTCCAATATATGATTTGGAAATGTATTCACCCATGTTTTTTATGATTGGCTTATCAAAAATATTTACCTTTCCACGTGTTGCATCATTGAGAAGTTGAAGGTAATCGTACATTTTGCCGGCAGCATGACCCCAATAAGAAGGCCCTTCTTCGCATGCCCCATCTGAATTTGTGTAATTAATAAATTTATCAACGGAGACCATGGTGCGGTGAACGGCCTCAGCCAACTTATTCCTGTCGTTTTCCAACAAAAGGTAGCAACTTAAAACATTAAAATTACACCAGGGGTTCCAGTTATTAACCATCGTTTCTGGTGTTGCATCAAAAGCTTGCCACCAAAAATCACTTCTTTCCATATAAGGATCAAGAATTCTGTTCTGCAATTCCCTGCGTAACCTTTTGGCAATAACAGGATTTACTTTATCGAATTCATCTTTCAGATAATACCATGTCCAGGAAAGCAATGAACCTAAATCACCTGCAGTCAGGTCAATCACCTGCTCATCAGGATCAGCTAAGGAACGGCCCGAGCTATGATAGGAAGGAAGATGTGCAGACAACACCCAGGAGCTCATTTCACAACTTAGCCACACTCCATTTATTATTTGGTCAATAAACCGACCTTTTCCTTCTGCCAATTCCGCATATACTAAATTTGAAAGAGCAGTATTATTTGAACCAAAAGGATCTTGCATGATATCCCGGGAACCACTTCTTTCATATTCAATATAATCAGTAGCTTTTACTACTTTCCATTCATAATCAATTGCTTCTTCTCCTTTTTTTATCATATCATCTTTGAATGAACCTGTTAATGCATCCCAGCCGGCCCTGTCGTAATAATCCGGGTATGAAATCCATTCCTGGTCCATAACCAGGGAATTTTTTATGTCAGAAAGACCAGCTTCGTTTTGAAGAAGATTCCTGTATTCGTGAGCTGTTACGAAAATTGAAGAGAAAAGGAAGATTAATAGAATTTGTATTTTATGCATTGTAATTGTTTTTTAAATTATTTCCATTCATTTAAGCTGCTTATTTTTTCGGATGAAAATTCGCGTATTCTTTCAAGGTTTCCTCCCATCAGGACGTTTACTACAACCTGATTGTCTGTTCCCGGCTTTGCAGCTATCTCAATAACTGAAATCCCTGTCAATGGTCTTTCCTGAGGAGTATTTGTATTGGCCTCAAACACTTTTATCTCTTGATTTCCCTGAGATATTGGCCATAGATAAAAAAACTTTCCGTTTTTTGATAATTCAATGTGAGTGTTCTTTTTTACTACTTCAGCATCAGTGATAAAACGCCAATTAACAACTTCAGCGTTTTCTTCAAAAATAATTTCATCCTGGCACATTATGATATTCGGAGCAAGCATTTTAAATCCCCTTAAAACAGAGGTAGCCTGATCTTTATAGGAAGTTGTCATGTCTAATACACCAAAAGGTTTTTTACTGTTTTTATTCCAGCTTTTTAAATGTCCTGTGCCTCTTGAATATGCAATTTTGCCATCAATGTTTATTGTATTGTGTGCTAAATTTGTATTTCGAAAATAGTGCCAGCGAACACCATCGGGTTTATAGTCCCAGAAAGAAGGGAGGCTGTAACTATCAGAGCCGGGATCGATACC
>JBEPWX010000158.1:0-7036 GCA_041642235.1 Mariniphaga sp. | reverse complement strand
CTCCATAATAACAGCTGTTATTGATTTTATTTTTGCTTCATTAATAAGTCTGTTGATTTTGTGAATATAAATTTCCGTACCATCATCCAGTTTAGGACATGCTATAACCAGTTTTTTTCCGGTTAAAAATTTTTGATGGAAGTCTCCATATGCAAAGGCAGTGCAATCTGCAGAAATAAGCAAATCAGCCTCCTGAAAATAACCAGCTGCAGGATTTATAAGGTGCAATTGAACGGGCCACTGAGACAATGCCGATGGCACATCATCATTTTTGGGAGCCATTTTTAACCCGTGCCCCTGAAAGGAAGCAACTGTTGATCCAGGGCATCCGCCAGAGACAAATTCATTATTTTTTCTTTTTTCTTTTTTTTGATGAAGCAACTCATGTACTTCATTAATTTTAAAAGGCATATTGTTCTGATTTGATTTTATATAATTCAATGCCTGTTTCAGGTACATCAATTCATTATGTTCCTGAAGATGTTTCAGGTGAGCAAATACAGTTGCTTTACCACTTTTTATCATATTTGCAATGACAATTTCTTCATTGTATTCTTCAGCTTCACGTTTTTCTATAGCGATTGCATCCTGGGGACAATTTCCTAGGCAGGCGCCTAATCCGTCGCACATCAATTCACTGATAAGCCTTGCTTTTCCTTCGATAATCTGCAATGCTCCCTCATGGCAGGTTGGGATACATTGACCGCATCCGTCACATAATTCTTCGTCTATTTTTACAATTTCGCGTATCATTCTGTATATTTAAAATGAAAACAAAACTAGAGAAACTCCGTTACAGAAAATGTATTATTTGTTACAAAATGATAAATTATAATTTACTCAAATATTGCCCTGTGTTTAAGGGTATTTCTGAAAATGAAATAAAAAATCTAATAACCCAGATTCATTATCAGGTTAAGATTTTTCATAAAGATGAAATAATAGCTTTGTCCGGCGATCCGGTAAATAACCTTTATATTGTTCTTTCTGGTATTGTTAAAGGAGAAATGATAGATTTTTCTGGTAAGACAATAAAAATTGAAGATATTGAAGCTCCTCGTCCTTTAGCAACTGCCTTTTTATTTGGTAAAGAAAATACCTTTCCTGTTACTGTAACAGCTGTTAATACTGTGCAGTTACTTTCCATCCCGGTTAGTGATTTTTTGCGTATACTTCAGAAAAATTCACAGGTATTAAAAAATTATCTATATAGTATTTCATCGAGAAGTCAATTTCTTTCCCGTAAGCTTCACTTTTTAAGTTTTAAAACAATAAAAGGGAAAATGGCACATTTCCTTTTTCAACAGGCAGGTTCAAAGTTGCACTCTGTAGAGCTTAGAACTACACAACAGCAACTGGCGGAACTTTTTGGGGTAACTCGCCCTTCTCTTGCCCGGGTGATAGGAGAAATGCAGGATGAAAAACTGATTGCGGTTGAAAAAAAAACTATTAGGATCCTAAATAAGGCCGAACTTGGAAAAATTATTCAGAACGGATAAGAATATGATTACCTACCAATTATTTGGAAGCTTTCCTGAAGTGAAAGCATTTACAACCTGTCGATTAACAATTGCCGGTGAGGCAACTCCTCATTTTACCGGTACCCCTGAATGGAAATCAAAATATAACAGGAAAAAACTTGCCGACATTTTAAAGATCAATTCACAGCAGCTTGTATTTCCCCGGCAAACACACACAAACTGTGCAATGAATCTAACTGAAATACCTCAGGAAGAACTGAAGGATACAGATGCCCTTCTCACAAATCAACCTGATATTTGTCTTTGTGTGCAAACTGCCGATTGTGTTCCTGTTTTAGTGTACGATCCGGTAACAAGAGCTATTGCAGCCATACATGCAGGTTGGCGTGGAACTGTTGGCTTTATTGTAAAGGAGGTTATACAAAAACTAAAAGATCATTATTTTTCTTCACCCAAAGATCTTAAAGCAGTCATTGGACCCTCCATTGGTGTTAAGGAATATGAAGTTGGAGATGAGGTGGTGATTGCAGTGCAGAAAAAAATCCCAAATGCAGAAAAAACTATTTCCAGGTTTTCTTCCGGTAAGTATCATTTTAACCTCTGGGAGGCTAACAGGCAAATTCTGCTGGAAAGTGGTGTGCTCCCGGAAAATATTCATGTTTCTGCTCAGTGTACCTTTACTGAAAAAGATATGTTTTTTTCTGCACGACGCGAAGGAATTAAGACAGGAAGGATGGTCTCAGGAATTATGCTGACAGATTGATGTGTATTTAAAAAACTCTAAATTATATCTCTGTTCTTTCTGTTTGCTTTAAAACAATTATCTTCGCAACTAAATCATTTCTGTAAAATTGCTTAGAATAATTTTAAATGAATAAATACAGCTTTGTCAACAGACTGACCGGATGGGTGATTTTTCTTATTTCGGCCGTGGTTTATTTAATGACCATTGAACCTACAACCAGCTTTTGGGACTGTGGTGAGTTTATTACCACCTCTTTTAAACTTGAAATTGGACATCCACCGGGTGCTCCGGTTTTTATGATATTTGGCCGCTTTTTTACTTTATTTGGCGGACCTGAAAATGCAGCAGTTCTTATAAATGCTATGTCTGCCCTTGCAAGTGCATTTACAATTCTATTCCTGTTTTGGACCATTACACATTTAGCAAAAAAAATAGTAGTAAAGGAAGAGTCTATTACAACCGGTAATATACTCTCGGTGATGGCTGCAGGAGTGGTGGGTTCACTAGCTTATGCTTTTTCCGATACATTTTGGTTTTCGGCTGTTGAAGGGGAGGTATATGCATTCTCCTCCATGTTAACCGCAATTGTTTTTTGGGCTATTTTAAAATGGGAAAATATAGCCGATAAACCTTTTGCCAACCGCTGGCTTATTTTTATTTCATACATTATAGGTTTATCTATTGGGGTGCATCTGCTCAACCTGCTGGCTATTCCTGCAATAGTTTTTGTGTATTACTTCAGGAAATATGAAACAACACGTAAGGGCATCATATATGCATTGTTTGTTTCTGTTATTCTTCTGGCTGTTATTATGTGGGGGATTATCCCTGGTGTGGTAACGATTGCTTCCTGGTTTGAACTTCTGTTTATAAATACGTTTGGGTTACCTTTTAAATCAGGTGCTCTGATTTATATTGGACTTCTTGTTGCTGCAATAGTTTACGGAATTCGCTATACTACAAAAAAAAGAATGGTTTTGTGGAATACAGTAGTGGTTGGTATAACAGTAATTCTTATTGGATATTCATCATTTGCACTAATTATAATCCGGTCGGCTGCTCAGCCACCTATGGATCAAAACAGCCCAAAAGATGTTTTTTCACTATTGAGTTATCTTAACAGAGAACAATATGGAAACCGGCCTTTATTGTATGGCCAGTATTACAATACTCCGCTTAACCCTGCAGATCGTTATTCTGAGGGAAAACCTGTTTATACTCAAATTGATGGCCGATATGTAGAAACCGACAGGCGGGTAGTACCAAACTATGACGAAAAATTCATGACTATTTTCCCACGTATGTGGAGTAGCATGGATCCTGCTCATGTACAAGCCTATCAGGATTGGGGAAACATAAAAGGCAGAAGAATTCAACATCGAAACGAAAGCGGGCAAACAGAAACAATTGTGAAACCTACCTTTAGCGAAAACCTGAGGTTTTTTGTCCGGTATCAGGTAGGGCATATGTATTTCAGGTATTTTATGTGGAATTTTGTTGGCCGGCAAAATGATGTTCAGGGTCATGGTGGTCTTTTGCACGGAAACTGGTTAAGTGGGATCAATTTTATTGACGAAATGAGATTGGGAGAACAGAATAATCTGCCTGAAAGGTTCGCGAATAACAAAGCAAGAAACACGTATTATTTTTTACCTCTTATTCTGGGATTGCTCGGAATCTTTTTTCAATACAACAAGGGAAAGGAGGGAAAAAAGGATTTTTGGGTAGTTTTTCTGCTGTTCTTTATGACCGGACTTGCCATTGTAATTTATTTGAATCAATATCCATTGCAACCCAGAGAACGTGATTATGCTTATGCAGGTTCATTTTATGCCTTTACCATCTGGATTGGGCTTGGGGTTTTAGGAATTATTGATAAGCTAAAAAAGTTTTCAGGTGAAACTATTGCTGCCGGAGCTGCAGGTGCCTTAACATTAATTCTTGTGCCTGGAATTATGGTTGCTGAGAACTGGGACGATCATGATCGCTCGGGGCGTTATACAGCCCGTGATCTTGGGGCCAACTATCTTAAAACATGTCAACCCAATGGAATAATTTTTACAAATGGCGATAATGATACCTTCCCATTGTGGTACAATCAGGAGGTGGAAGGCGTAAGAACAGATGTTAGAGTATGTAATCTGAGTTACCTGCAAACCGACTGGTATATAAATCAAATGAAACGTCAGGCTTACGAATCCGAACCTTTACCCTTTTCCATGAATGAAGAAAAATACCGGCAGGGAAATCGTGATATTGTTTATCTGATGAACAACCAGCGTATAAAACGAGAATGGATAGGATTAAAAGAGGGAGTTGATTTTATCGCTGATGATAATCCTGCTACTAAGCTTCAGCAGGCAGGTAATGCAGCATACCTGCCAAAAAAGATTATAAAATTTAAGGTTGATAAGGAAGCAGTTATCCGGAATAAGGTTGTCAGAGAACAGGATTATGATAATATTCTCGATACAATTACCATCGATTTATCCAATAAAAATTATCTTTCGAAAGATGAAATGATGATTCTTGATTTACTGGCAACCAATGACTGGGAACGTCCGATCTATTGGGCAATAACAGTTGGTCGGGACAAATATATGAATCTTGAAAATTATTTTCAGGTTGAAGGTTTTGGTTACAGATTCGTGCCATTACGGGGTGAAACATCTTCCGACAGAATGTCATTTGGGACTGTGGCTACCAATTTAATGTACGACAACCTGATGAATAAATTCAAATATGGAAATGTCAATGATCCCGATGTTTATCTCGATGAAAATAACATGCGTATGTTAACCAATATCAGGAACAGCTTCAACCGTTTGGCAGCCGGGCTGGTTGCTGAAGGGAAAAAAGATTCTGCAATACAGGTTATTGACCGCGCATTTGAGTTAATTCCTTATTCAGTTGTTCCTTTTGAATACTTTTCACTTCAACTGGCCGCTAATTATTACGCAGCCGGAACATCCGCGAAAGGAAAAAATATATTGAATGAAGCACTCAATGTTTTTAACGATGAATTAGGATATTTCCTTTCTCTTGGTCCTAAGTTTATACACACACAAAGTATAAACGAGGAAGTTCAACGAAGCCTTTTTTACCTGCAGACTATGGAGCAAACTGCCCGTAATTTTGGCGATACCGAAATGGCTAACAAAATTCGGGAAGCATTGGATCGACATTTTAAAACGTATAACGCTATTTAGAAATGAATATTCTGATAATCGGATCAGGAGGCCGGGAACACGTACTTGGATGGAAAATCAGTCAAAGTAAAAAAGCAAATAAACTCTTTTTTGCTCCTGGAAATGCTGGTACTGTTAATTTGGGAATCAATCTGGAGATTGGGGTAACCGATTTTGAGAACCTGAAAAAGGTTGTATTGGCAAATAAAATACAACTGGTTGTGGTTGGACCTGAAATTCCTCTTGTACAAGGATTACACGATTATTTTGCAAATGAACCCGAACTGAAGCATGTACTGGTTTTTGGACCTAAAAAAGGTGGTGCAAAACTGGAGGGCAGTAAGGATTTTGCCAAGGAATTTATGATGCGTCATAAAATACCTACCGCCCAATATTTCACTGTGACAAGTGAGAATCTGGATCAGGGTATTGCTTTTTTAAATTCTTTGCAGCCTCCTTATGTTTTAAAAGCAGATGGACTAGCAGCCGGTAAAGGTGTTTTAATTATTGAGAAGCGGGAAGAGGCAGAAAGCGAATTAAAGGAAATGCTGGCTGGAAAATTTGGCGATGCCAGCAGCAAGATAGTTATTGAAGAATTTCTTAACGGTATTGAACTTTCGGTTTTTGTTATTACCGATGGTAAAAATTATAAGATACTTCCCGAAGCCAAAGATTATAAACGGATTGGTGAAGGGGATACCGGCCTTAACACCGGAGGGATGGGAGCTGTGTCGCCTGTTCCGTTTGCAGGAAGTGATTTTATGAATAAAGTAGAATCACAAATAATAAAACCAACTGTCGACGGACTAAGAACCGAAAGACTGGAATATACGGGTTTTATTTTTTTTGGATTAATAAATGTTGAAGGAGAACCATTCGTAATTGAATACAATGTGAGGTTGGGGGATCCTGAGGCTGAAGTAGTGCTTTTGCGACTGAAGTCTGATTTGACTGATTTAATCGTAAAAGCGGCACAAGGAATCCTTGACAATGAACCTCTGGAAATTCATGATACGGCTGCTGCTACAGTTGTGCTTGTCTCGGGTGGATATCCTGAAGATTATGAAAAAGGAAAAATAATTTCAGGACTTGAAAAAGTAAATTCCAGTGTAGTTTTTCATGCAGGTACAAAAATGAAAAACAATACCTTGCTTACCGACGGAGGAAGGGTATTAGCAGTGAGTTCCAGTGGTAAAACCATTCAGGAAGCACTTCAATTATCCTATGTAAATGCTGAAAATATTCATTTCGACAAAAAATACTATCGAAAAGATATTGGTTTCGATTTATAGATATGCTGCTTAAAAAGTTCAAATCGAACCATTCCTATAACTTAATTTTATTCCCTGTGCTTGGTGTGCTCTTCTGGCTGAGAAACCTTCTTTTTCCGAAAGCATACTCATTTTTCCCTGGTGAAAAGAATAATCTGCTTTACTCTCCAGTTCATGAATTGTTGAAGGATTCTATTCTTTTGCAAAATCTGGTGGCATTAATTCTTTTTTTATTTATTGCCTTTATAATTCTTCAAATTAACAACAGGTATAATATTATCCGTTACCGGACAATGATACCAGCTACTTTGTTTGTTATAATGGCCGGTGGATTTACTGGTATTCATGCCC
>JBEPWX010000157.1:0-7048 GCA_041642235.1 Mariniphaga sp. | reverse complement strand
CATCGACAGCACCACGAAGGGCTGCACCAGTGATTCGAAAACCACGGCACAAATGCCGTAAATTATGGCCAGCACCAGCAGGATAATGAACAGCCGGTTGTCTTTTTCGCTCTTGTCGCCCCACATTCCCCCGTAAAACGTTTGCTGCTTCAAGCGGAAACCTATGGGCAGTTCATCGGCCATTTTTTTTATCACCTTCCCTACAATAAACTCCTTCTGACCATATGACCCGATGAAATCGAATTCCACCACCATGGTGTATTCCATGTTCTCCTTGTTGATCAGATCGGTTACCCGTTCTTTTTTCAGCGCCCCGTAATCGTTCATGCGGGTAAACCGGTCGTTCCCCATAGCAATGGGCTGATTGTAGAACTGCCAGTAATCGGGCAGTTGCGTTCGCCCCGCCACCAGCACCACCGGTTCACGGCTGCCGTTGTTGTAAAGGTCAAGCACGGGAGTCTCCACCTCCGACATCCGCCTCAGTTCGTACAGCAGTCGGCCCTTTGCAATGCCGGCCCCGGCCAGCCGCTCGTCGTTAAAATCCACCAGGTGCTCGGTATGCACCCGGTCGTTACGGGTTGCCCGTCCGTTTATAAAAATGGAACTGGCCTCCACCCTTTGTATTTCCTGCAGGTATCCTTTGAACTTTTCGGCATACCCTTTCAGCGCCTCCAGGTTATACCCGTAAAAGGTAACCCTGGAATTGCGGGCCCCTTCCCGCAGCGAATTGTCGAACCCGCGGCCCACACCCGTTATGCTCCAGTCGCCCGCTCCCATTTCAATTACCTTTGACTCCAGTTCCGACTTCAGGGTAGCCGGGAATGCCGTATACTCGTGTTCTTTTTTGAAATACACCTGCATGGAAACACTGCCCGTCCCGTACACACGGGTCTGGAACTGCTCCACCTCATTGTATTCAGTCAGCATGTTTTCCAGCCGCATGACAATCGTGTTGGCAGTTTCCAGTGTGGTTCCCTCGTACATGGTACCTCTTACCGAAAGCATGGTCCGCCTGTCGGTGCTCCCCAGGTATTCGTGCTGAGTCTCCCGGGCAAAAAGACGCAGGGAGCCTCCCAGGGCCTTGTCGGCTATCTTGCGGATGTGCTCGTTGTACAGCTCACTTCCGAAGGTTGAGTTGTACAGGTTGCTGTACCACCGGTTGCCCTCCATGTTGCCCGGAAGCAGGAATACGGGCAATCCGAAACCCAGTATGGCAACGGTAAAAACAGCCCACCGGTAGCGGGCGGTGAACCGGATGCCGAAGCCATACCGGTTGTACAGCCTTACCAGGCGTCGTTTGGTACGGATCGGCCGGTTATCGTTGGGGCGCGGCAACGGAAACCGGTGAAGCAGTGCCGGCACGAAAAAAAAGGAAACCAGCAGCGAAACCCCCAGGTTTATAAGGATAACGTACACGAAATCAATAAGCAGAAGCTGCTGTTCATCGTCCAGGAAGAACACCACCACCAGCGCTCCACCGGTGGTTAATGTAGCTGCCAGTATACCCCTGAAAATAGAGAGGCCTTTGCCGATGCGCAGGTGGTCGGCCATTACAATGGTGTTGTCGATGATGATGCCCAGCGATACGATGATGCCGGCAAGTGAATACAGGTGAATTTCTATGCCCGCCAGGTAATAAAAGATGAAGGCGATGGCAATGTTGGCCGTCATGCTCACGAAGATCACCATCAGGTAGCGCCGGCTGCGGCTTACCAGCCATACGAACAGCAGTAACAGCAGCAGGGAAAGCCCGATGCGGACAGCAGTTTTGGTAAGTTCCTCCTTCAGGAAAACCGTGGAGTCGTAAACAATTTCGAGGGTGCACCCCTGAGGCAGTTTCTCGTTCAGCCGGTTAACCTGCTCCTTCACCTTTGTGGCTGCCATAAGCTGGTTGGCGCCTTTGTTTGCCAGTATGCCAAGGGTGATGGTGTTCAGCCCGTTAATGCGGTAGTACCCGGTAGCGGGTGATTCGGCTTGCCTGATATCTACCAGTTCGGTGAGCCGGAACAAACGCCCCCCGGCCTTCACCTGAATGCTCTGCCATTCGGGAAGGTTACCCATTCCGGTGGCAAGAACCACAGGAATGTTCAATCCACCTGAATTTCCTCTATCCGGTTGCCTTACCATTCCCAGTCCTGACGTTTTATAGCAGTCGCGTAACTGCCTGGCAATGTTTTCGGGGGTAAGCCCCAGTGATTTCAGTTTCACAGCATCGTACACCAGTTCGCAGCGCAGGGGGTTGAAACCTGAAACCTGCACCTCGTACACCCCTTCAATCAGCGAAAGAACAGGCTTTACTTCCGCTTCGGCCAGCCGGCCCAGTTCCCACCGGTTGCCGGGGCCGTTCAGCACCAGGCTCAGAAGCTGCTCCACCCGTTCCTCCTCATCAGGACGCGAGACCCGAATCTGAGGATAAGCCACCCCGGGCGGCAACTCAGGATACACCTGCCGTATGAGGGTGGACACCCCGAAACGTATGGCATCCATGTCGGCTCCTTTCTCCATTTCAAGGGTAATGCTGCCGTTGCCGTCGCCCGTGCGGGAGGTCATCTTTACCAGCCCTTCCAGGGTGGAAAAGATGCCTTCCAGCCGCGAGGTCACCTCACTGTCAACCACCACCGCGTTGGCTCCGCCATAGCTGTAGTATACCGTTACCGAAGGCAGCGTGCGGTCAGGCAGCAGCTTTACCTTCAGCAGCGGCGACAGCGCCAGCCCCAGTATCATCAAGGCAAGGAAGGCCATGATGAGAGGGAAAGAAGTGATGTGAGTAACTTGGTTTTTCAAAATTTTATCTTTTTCTTTTCTTCTATTTTAGTATTGCAATTACTACTAAAGGATTATCATCATCATGCATATTTAATATGTGAAGTCTCTCTTTGTCAAATTTTGTTGTTGCATTTTCTTTTTTCCACTTTTCTATCTCACCAGGAATACAAAACCCAACCAGTTCATTGCTATTGTTTATCGATGAAAAGTGCAGTGGTAAAAAATCATCGATATCATTAACAAATCCAGTCCTGTTAATCAAACAGAAATCACTAACTTTACAATTATTCATCATTTTGAAGTATATACCTGAATAAACTTTTAGTTCGTATTCAACGTTAAAAAACAAATACTTCTTTGTTTCGTAAATGTTACTAATAAAAAAATAGTTTAGTTTGTTTCTCAAATTCATTGTTCCCTTCACTGAATAATCCAAGTTATGATATCCTCCTTCAAAACAATATTTGGGAATCAGCTTTTCCTCAGTAATCTGGTATATTGTATCAACAAAAGTTTCTTTGAAATACAGGTTGCGGTTAAACCAGTAAAAACCTCCTTCTTTGTTGCTGTAATAATTTGCTTTAACGGTTTTTACATACCTATTTTTATTTGGATAAACTTTTATAATAGCTTTATCATTGAAAACAATTAGCCGCCTATTATCATTTCCGGTTATATTGGCTATAAACTGGATGTAATTTTCATTTTTCCAGTATACACTATTTCCATGATCCACCGGTAATTGTATTTCCTGCGAAAAATTATTCATTAATGAGAATTCAATTATGGTATTTGGTGCAGATTTGAATGTAATTATACTACGCTGCTCATCAAATGGAATGACATAATAAGTTGAATAAATTTGATCTGATTTCCCAATCTCGTTGATAAAAGCTCCTGTCTTCCGGTCAAATACAAATATGTTATTTACAGACACCGTAATAATGTATTTCTCATTGCAATATACCCTAACCTGAGGTCCAATCCTACAATTCGGATTTGTCTCTAATTTGACATATTCAATCGAATACGTAATTTCGGATAACTGAATTGGTTGTTTTGATTCAAAGGAATCGTAAAGATTAATATTCACAAGCTGTCCGTAAGATTTAAATATAATGTTTAAAATAATTAGCGTTGTAACAAAAACTGTAACTATGTGATTCATGATAAATCAGACATTAGTATCATTATATAAAAAGCGCAATTCAAACGATTCAGGACTATGAATATCTCAATAGCTTCCCTTTTGATCTAATTAAAATATTTAGATCTAATAACATCCAGATAGATCTCTGTTAGTTCTATATTGTCTTTTTCCGGATAAAAGATATCTAACATTTCCAAATCCTTTCCAATAATAAAATAACATGGTGAATTAAGAGTCATTTTGGCAGAATCAAAATTATAATTTGTAGAATATACTTCTTTTGTGACTTCATTAATTCTTCTAAAAGAAGATATTATTTTGGTTGATTTAGAAGAAGTTAATAATACAATATTGTCAAAATTTATTTTATTTACCAACATTTGATAGTGTGCATCTACACATGACTTGCAACTAAGTTCTGAAAACCATAATACAAGTTTATATTGGTTTCCTATTAATTCTTTAATTGAAATACTATCAACAGCTGTATAAATATTTATGTTATCAGTCCAGACAATATTATTAGCAAAAACAGATTTTAAAACCTGTTCTTTAAGGAGATCATTTCTAGTTATTAACTGATTATTATTTTTAATCATCTCATTTAATTCTACTCGAATGTGATTTATTTTGAACACTAAATACATATCCAATAAAATTAATAATACAATCACAACTTGTAAAATATTCTTTTTAATCATCATTTTCCATTGAATTAATTGTCCATATAATTACAACCGGATTACTATTTTCTGAAAAATCAAGCTCATGAAATCCGGAACTGACAATTCCTTCTGTTTTTAAACTTTCCGATTGGATTAATCGATAAGGTTCGATAACTGAAAAAAAACTCGAATCAATGGCACCTTGGATTTTATATAAGGACAAAGGATTATCTTTTGAGAAAGATATATTATAACATTTATTTAATTTCTTATCATATATAAACTGATATCTCCACCTATCTTTAGTAGCTGTAAATGAAAGGAAGTTTTTTGTTTCAATCGGATATAAAATATTCCATATAACAGATTGGTTAACTACCTCTTCTGACAAGTTTGTTTTGTTAGTCGAATTAAATGTCTCAGAATGATATTTTTGGGGAACAGAATATTTTCCAAAGTCGATTATGTATTCATCAATCAATTCTGTTCCATCCAATCTTACTATTTTATTGTCAAACCTCAACGGTGAAACCAATATTTTGTTTGAATAATCGTAAAAACGTTTGATTGAAAAATCTGTATGGTTTATATTTAAATATTTTTTGTGTAGTTTATTATTATCATAGACATAGAACCATTTTCTATTTTCATTTCTGTTTTGATCTGTATAAGCATGATTCCAGAAATAAATATTCTTGTCTTGTGTGACATAAAAACTCATTGGTAATAAATCTTTATCTAGTTTTATTTTATAATCCTCAATGAATTGAAATTTGTGATTATATTTTCTTATTACAAACATATCCAGAATATAAATGTTATTTTCAGAATCAACAATAAAGTCGCTTATACTTAAATATTCGCCCGGACCGCGACCAACCAAATCTAATTTTCCAACATATCTCCCATCTATATTAAATTTTAATATCTTATTATCCCTATGTGATTTAATATAAAACATTTCATTTCTATATATGATAGATTGTATAGTACCGATTAAACATTCTTTTGCAGTTTCCAAGGGTATCAACTTGACATCAATAGAATATTTATTGAATGGCATTTTATCTTTTTTGTCTATTGAAGCATTGATTATTATGCAATTTGATGAATCTTTTATTTTTTTTTCAGTCGAGCATGAATTTAATAACAGGAAAAGACTAATAACAATATTCGTATATTTCATTTTTTTTGTGTTTTTATTTTTTTGATTTTTTTAAATAATGCCCTTATTATAAGGGCATTATTGAATTAATCAACTAGCAAAGTCCATATCCGCAATCTTGAAAAAAACAGTCTTCATTTTTACTAATGTCTCCCCACAACATCCAACATTCGTAAAAAACGCCATCTTGCTCATATTCAGTTGTACACGGCCAACACCTTTGTACATTATACCAGCCCTCTTCAACTTCTGCTTGAGCCTTTGACATACTTATAAATTGCTTTAATGATATTGTTGAACTATCTCTATCTGATTCAACAAAATACAAGTTACAAACTACCAATGCAACTATCGATATAACAAATAATGATTTTTTCATTTTTCTATAATTTAATTTTACACTTTTTGTAAATGTCTGGCTATATCATTTCACAGACAAGAAACCATAGTTCCCATTCTTAATATTTTTGTATTTTTGCTCCCGAAAGGGGAGCTACCAAAACTGATGTTTAATGCTCATTTTACCTTGGTTTATGTAGTTTTCTCCTTTCATTTTTTTTTCACCTATACACAGCTCCGCCTTCCTCAGTTACATGCCGTGGTTTTCCAAAAGATTTTATATCGTATTTATGCCGGTTTGTATTCCCGGGTTAGTGTTCCAGTATTTTCTGCATCTCTGCCTTCATCTCCTCTACAGCGGCCGATTCCACCTTCACTTCCTTCTCCATCAGATGGCCTGCAAGGGCAACAGCCTTACTCTTTTCTCCGGTGTCGTCGTACAGCCGTGCAAGGAGGTACAGCGGGTAAAATTTATGCGGCACCATGTGGGCTGCCAGCTGGTACTGCTCTTCAGCATGATGATATTCCCCCAGGGCTTTGTAGCAGTCGCCGAGGGTAATGTATCCAAATTCATCTTTGTAATAATTATCAGCTTCGGTTAAACAGGCAACAGCTTCCCGGTTTCGTTCTTCCATCGCCAGGCTCTTGCCGTACTGCTGCAGAAAAAGTCCGTTGTATTTTAATACAGGATAAGCTTCCGCAAAACTTTCATTGGCTTCCGGGTATGCTTTTATCCGGTACAAACTGGTTGCCTCGTCCCACAGCCAGTATGCCTGCTTACATTTGGGAGTTTGCACCAGATAATAACTCCACAGCAGAAGAGCACCGGTTAGTACAGTCAGTTTAATGCCTGCATTTAAAATTTTATTTTGTAAAATATTTGTTCCGTTAAAAGCTGCCAGCACTGCCAGTGCATAAAAAAACAGCAGGGTAACCGGCAGGGAGTAAAACGGGTAAGAGAAG
>JBEPWX010000156.1:0-7063 GCA_041642235.1 Mariniphaga sp. | reverse complement strand
CTGGCCAATTTTATAAACAACTGCCATTGGATAATCTCTTCACCATTTATCGTCTTGGCCCGTAATGAGGCAATGGCTGTCCTGCTTCATAGGCTCCGCAATCGGGTGCTTTTCCCAAATAATTGTCGTTGATGTTGGGTATAATTACTGCTGCGTCAACGACTTTTGATCCTTTACGAGGTCGCAGATCAGGCACCTCCCTTTCCGGAACAGGAGGATTGGGAAATTCCACGTCATTCGAATTAAAATTTAACTTCAATTACATGCTTTCCCAAACCAGCCGGTACTTTTATATTTTTATGGTTCACGCTCCTGCCATCCACATTAACCTTTGGAGGTGTTTCCATTTCATCCAATAACCAATCGGCAAATTCAAGGTTCCAGTTGGAAACATGATTTTCAAAATATCTGCAATAGTGAGGATCGTAATTGACAACAAGAGACAGTATTTTATCTTCTGACCATTCTCCGGAATTTTCTGCATGCAAATAACCAATAAATTCATTGATGCTGATAAACCTTCCATCAGGGTAAACATTAAAAATCTTTGCAAACTCATCAGGGGCATAGGTAACACCAAAACTATGGGCATCAGGTAGAGAAGCCACAAAAAGCGGAGATTCCTTACCGGAAAACATCCACTTAAGAATAACCATATCCCTACCAAGGTAGCCTTCCTCCCATCCACACCAGCCGAAACCAGCCATTCCTGCAAGTTTAACTGTATTGTTGTGATAAGAGGTCGACATTGCCAGACCGCCTGCACAAAACTGAAGTGGAACTACCCCAAACTGTTCGATAAGCCAGTCACGGGCTGTATTCATTCTCCACAACTGTTCTGCTGCGGGAATTTCCTTCAACCGCCTTGTATCCCCAAATTCACGGTACCAGCCAACTTCTGCCTTTTCTTCGTCGAGAGCAGAACCGTACCATGTGGGCCCGGAAACCAGGTCAGGCTGCATATGGGTTAAGCCATGGCACATTACTTCAAAAACTCCATACTCAATACCTTTATCGTAACCTTTCTTACCCGAAACATAATCGTGGGTTACACCAAACTCATCAACAAACTGCTTTTTCCAGGTAGGCAGAACAATGCCCTCTTTGTCATCAACAAATCCTGGCACAAAATTGATATTCAATACAGCCTTGTTCTCACGTAAAGGTTTTATCAGGTATTTATCAATAACCTCTTCAGTGAGTTCTGGATGATGCCAATGTTCCAGGTATGTATTTTGACTACCCCCAGGATCATCCATGATCATAATGATGTCGTTCTCATAAGTTTTGAAAAGGTTGTAACCAATTGTCCAGGTAATGGCGCTGCGCATAAGCTTACGGATGTCCTGAAAATAGAACATATAGTTATGATCACTTCCAATCCATACATTCCGGGCTCCCGAATTCAACTCATTAATTGTTATCTGAGGATAACCACCCTGCTCAACAATAACTTTTGCATTATTCAGTATTTCGACTTTGATTCGCTGTTTATGTCCATCGTATCCGCTGTCAATTTCAAATGTCGGATTAAGTTCCCTGGTAAGGAAATGGTCGGTTTTAACGTCCATTTTTGTAATGCTTTCCCAACTTCCTTTGTATTGCAATCCTAATAGTGACTGGATTTCCGGCTGTAAAATGCGATTTGATAAGGCAATTAACCCGATTCCATAGTCTTCGACCATTTCAGTAATAACAGAATAATCGGGTTGAAGCAGGTTTTCACTTTGATTAACGTCCCATATGACAGCACCGTATTTTGGTTTGCCGTACATATTAAGAAACATATTACGATTCAAGAATTGCTGATCCAGTCGGATAATATCGAATGGAATAGCCCAGGATTTCAATAAAACCACAAGATGATGAAAATCCGTATCGCCTTGTACTTCCGGTTTTGCCTCATAACCTGAAAACTCCCCTGTTGGTTCAGGCATGGCAATCATATAGGAGGATGAATCTTTCCATTGATCGCCAATTACTACAGCCACCCGAAAAGGATTCAACTGATTGTTTTCCTTAGCACACAAATCGGATACTGAAAAGAGCAGAAATATGCCAACAATTAGTATTTTAGTTTCTTTTAGTAAAATTCTCATTTGTAATTTTTTCTCATATTAATTGATTTCAGGCACCAAATCATGACCTAATAAATACCCTTTTGGTGGCACCCTGTTCTCCTCTGGTGTACCAGGGGCCCAATGCGTAGGAAAAGCAGCATGCCATTGTGACCATTCAGACCATTCGCCACTTTCAGTCTGCTGCCGGAGCCTCACAGAATAAAGGGTGTTGTATTCCAGTTGGGTTTTCCCATTAAGAAAATTGCCAGTGATTGAATTAACTTTTACTCTATTTTTTTTTGATTCGCCACTCCAGACTGTTTTGTAAGTAAACTTTGGGTGTTTACGGGCAGGATCAGTGATGGGTAAAGGATGTTGTACTGTCTGAGCCACTTCTAGGTGGTACCTGATTATTGATTCTTCGTCAGGCTGCCGGGCAATCTCAATAACAGGATTTGTTCCTGTTCTTGCCGGGCCAACGGGCCTTTTTGAAAGCACAAGATCATCGAAAAAGCGGGACTGTTCACGTGGAGAGCCTCCGTTCCAGTATCCGTCCCAGGACATGGCATTCAGAGTTTCCGCACGATGACCACCAGCCAAATCCTGATTGATGATGTCGCAAATCAGCTGTCCGTCGGCCCAGGCCTGTACGCGATCGGAATGATGTCCTTCACCAAGGGTAACCCCCAGTTCAAAATGAATCCATCTCCCCAGGTTTTCTGGGGTATTCAGGTTAAAACTGGTATTGTAATTAGGCAGCCATTCACGTTCAACCCCGGGTGCCTTTGTATGTTGCTGAATGGTAATATATCCGGTTTCTCCTTCAATCCAAAACAAAACCGAATAAACTGCTTTCCAGGGAGTGGTAAAACATCGCATGCGGGCCATTTTAGGGGGCAGGGTACCTCTCCCCGCCTGAGATGTAAATCCCTCCTCAAATTTATGGTACCATCCGGCAAAAATTCGAAGCTGTGGTGTGGTATCCTGAACAGGGATATGTGTTTTAATTTTATTATCACCAAAAAAACGCCATACCCAGCCCGATGCCCCTGGGTCTTCTCCCTCCTTATACCTGTCCCTGGAAATGTAATTGTTTTGTATGGATTTCCTCCCGCTAAAAGCATCTGCTTCTGATATGCTCATTATTGAATCGAATAAATTCCCGGAATCGTGAAAATCATTTTTCAGTTGAGCTAACTCTTCAAAATTCTGGTAAAAGAATACTCCCTGGTTTTCCGCATTACTTGCTGATAAAGGGATAACCCGGTTAACCTTAGGAACTGACTTTTCATTCAGGTAATCATTTGCACGTGCATGTACAAAAAGAATCATCAGAAGCAATATCTCTATAATATTTGTTTTCATTGTCAAACCATAAACAGGATATACCATCTTATTTTCAGATATCCTGATTTTCAAACTAGAACACAACGACCTTCACCTACAAAATTTTTTATTCTAAAGAATATACAACCTTACCTCCCACCATTGTCATCTCAGATCGAATTTCTTTAATTTGATCGACAGGGCATGTAAGAATATCGTTTGAAAGAACAGCCAGGTCGGCCAGTTTCCCTACCTCAATCGAACCTTTTAAATTTTCTTCTAAAGACGACCAGGCATTATTGATTGTGTACATTCTGAGGGCATTTTCCCTTGAAATGGCTTCTTCCGGCACCACCACATTACCTCTTTCAGTTTTCCGGGTAATGGAAGACCACATACCAATAAATGGATTATATGGATTAATTGAACTGTTGGCATCAAGTTTAACCATATGATCGGATCCGCCTGATACCACAACTCCCTGTTCCATCATTGAATTATATGGATTAAAGGTTTTAACCCGTTCTTCACCCAGAATGTATTTCATTGCATCGGCATCTTTATAGAACCAGGCCGGTTGAACGTTGGCTACAACTCCTAATTCCTGCATTTTCTCAATGGCTTCATCCGAAAAAAAGTTTCCATGTATGATCGAAAAACGTTTATCTTTAATTGAAATCTCCTTATTAATTTCCTCGAAAGCATCCAGCAATAAATTCACACCTCCACCTCCGGTACAATGTGCGGTAAAAGCCCAACCTGATTCTGCTGCAGCTGCGGCAATTCTTTCGATATCTTCCTGTGAATAATTTACAATGCCTCTGTATTCCGGGTCATCAAATTTATAAACTTTCATTGCTGTTTCACCCCAGGGTTCACTAAGGTAAGCTGTTCCGGTAAGAATACCACCATCGAGAAATACTTTCAGGCTGCCCGTTCTTATCCATTCGTCGCCATCACCTGTCGAAAGAGGAAATGAATTCAGGGAATCCACCAATTGTTCTTTCGGATAGGATGCATCAAATGGTAATCCAAAATTCTGCATAACCCGGATTGTCAGCTCATTATTCTGACTTAATTCCTTAAAACGGTTATAGTTTTTCAGACTGCCATAACCGGAGATAACACCTGTAATACCAAGCTTATTATATTCATGAAACATCTTCTTCAATGCTTCAATCTCTTCCTGAGGGGTCAATTTCTTTTTGGGAGGTATTTTCAATAACTTAAAAGCTGAGGCATTAATAACACCAGTTAAACTTCCATCTTTAGGATCAACAATTAGCCCTTCATGTCCTTTAATATCCTCTAGTCTGGAAACTTTTATAGCAGCAGTATTAATTACGCCTCCGTATGAACCATTCAGAAATACCGGATTATTGGGCGCTGCCTTATCAAGTTCCTCAAGAGTGGGTTGTCTTAATTCAATTAGACGTGTGTAAAATAATTTGGGATGAATGATCCATTCCCCGTCCTCTTTAACAGATGCCTGCCGCTCTATCCAATCCAGTAACTCTTCCATTGTATGCACATCCGGTATCCCATCATAGGTTTCACTGATTGATGCAGCTTCCGGATGTGCATGTGCATCGATAATACCCGGTATTATTGTTTTATTTTCAACATCTATAACCCGTGTATTATCCCCGGCGTACTTCCTGATTTCATCATCGGTACCTACTGCAATAAATTTATCTCCCTTAACGGCGACTGCACTGTAAATTGAAAAATCTTCATCAACCGATACAACTTTACCGTTAATAAAAACGACATCAGCCTCCTGAAATTGATTTTGGCAGGAAATTAATAATCCAATGATGACAACCGGAAAGAGAGAAAATCTAAATTTTAAAATGAGGAAAAACAAGTTTATCAGGTTCATAGTATCTGTTTTAAATAAAGGAAAAATACAAAATTCTGCCCATATACAAAATCTGCAATACGACTAATTGTCATTTTCAACACCTATTCCCCCGTTTCGTTTTACCGGTTCCTCTTCGAAAACTTCTAAATTTAAGCTTAATTTTTAATTGTTGAGCAATAAAATAACCTTTAAACCCTCAACCAGGAAACCATTCTCTTACATTTTTCTTTTCTCCGCCAGATCGTTTCTCCTTTTTAATGCTTCCAAAAAATAATAATCAGCGTATACCAAAGGTACATCAATTTCCACACCATGCGGAATACTACCAACACAATGATCAATAATGAAATATTTATTTTTCCCCGGTATTGGCATGTAGGCAGGCGATGCCAATGATTCAAGGATTTTTGAAGCAGCACCGGCATATTTTTCTCCTTTTTCCGCTGAATATGTACTCAATTCAAATAAAGCAGAACTAATAATAGCTGCTGCAGAGGCATCTCTTTGGTCCATCGCAAATTTTGAAGAGTTAATATCCCATTCGGGAACCATTTGATTTTCTCCTGCATTAAAATCCCAATAAGGAACCATATCAGCAGGCAAATTTGTATGATTAAGAATATAATCTGCAATATTCTCTGCGAAATCGAGGAATTTAGCATCCCTGGTATACCTGTAACAGATCACAAACCCATACAGTCCCCAGGCCTGTCCGCGGGACCAGGAGGAAGGATCAGCCAAACCCTGGTTTGTAGCACGATCTAATACCTGACCACTAAGTGTATCGTAATTGACCACATGATAACTTGAAAAATCATCCCTGTAATGATTTTTCATCGTAGTTAAAGCATGTTTTACCGCAATGTCCTGAAAAGTTTCGTCTCCACTTATATTTGTTGCTTCAAAAAGTAATTCCAGATTCATCATATTGTCGATAATGACTGGATAGAACCATTCGGTAACTCCATCCCATGATTTTTTATAATTCCAGGATTTAATACAACCTGTATTGGGATTAAAACGGGTACTCAAGGATTTGGCAGTTTGCACCAGTACTTTTTTATAATCTGTTTCGCCTGATAATCGCAATCCATTTCCGTAGCTGCAATTAATCATAAATCCTACATCATGATGATTTGTATAATTTTGAACAGGTGCCAATGCATCAGTCAACCTTTTTGCTTCTTTCATCCATTTTTCATCACCCGTTAATTCATATAAATACCAAAGACTTCCGGGGAAAAAGCCACTTGTCCAACCGTATATCCCGGTAGTTTTTAGTGATCCATCATTTGAAACAGTTCTAGGTAATTTTGTAGTATCCTTTGACTCTGCCAAAGTATTTTCAAATTGCCCAACAATAAAATTCATTTTGTTTTCATTGAGAACAGTATCTTGTTTACAACTGTTAATAAAGACAGCTGCACCGGCAATCAATACAATAAAAATATAAAATCTCATTTTCATCCCTGAATAATTTTAATAAAAGCTACACTCATTAAATTATGATGCGCTTTTCACAGTTTAATTTTTTTTCCCAGTTTCTAAATCCCTTTTCCTTTTCAATGCCTCTAAAAAGTAATAATCAGCATAATTAAGCGGTACATCAATTTCAACACCATGAGGAATACTTCCAACTGAATGCATTAAAATAAAATTACCATTTTCACCCACCATTGCTTTATATGCAGGACTAGCCAGATTCTCAACTATTTTATCAGCCCAACCTTTGTAGAATTCACTGTTTTTATATGTCGACAATTCATATAAAGCTGAAGCCATAATTGCTGCTGCTGAAGCATCACGGTTAGCA
>JBEPWX010000155.1:0-7077 GCA_041642235.1 Mariniphaga sp. | reverse complement strand
ATTTATTCAGATTTAATGAAAAGGCACAGCAACCGGGCTTATTCCGCTCAGGAAAAGAAATGGCAGTCCCTGCGCCGGGGCAGGTATGTGGAGTTTAACCTGATATATGACAGAGGAACTAAATTCGGACTGGAATCGGGAGGAAATCCGGAATCCATTCTGGTAAGCCTACCAGCTAATGCAGCATGGGATTACAATTATTCTCCCATACCTGAGAGTTTTGAAGAGGAAACAAGTAAACTATTGAAAAAAGGAGTAGACTGGATAAATACCAGTATAAATCCAAAATATATATGATTAACAACTACACTCTGTTTTTCAGCAATATGCTGAGTCTTGAATGGCGAATATTTTATACTTGTCTGGCCACGATCATTGTAAATCTGCCATTCGGATACCTGCGCGGCGGATTGCAAAAACTATCAGTTTGCTGGTTTATTGCCATTCATGCTCCGGTACCGCTGGTAATCCTGATTCGGAAATTCCATAACCTTGAACTAAGCTGGTCGCTGGCACCATTTCTTCTGGGCAGTTATTTTATCGGGCAGTTTCTGGGCAAAAAACTTTGGTCGATAAAGCCTTTACGAAAAAAGAAATATGTTTGTCAACTTAAAACTTTTTTGTCTGGACTGATACTTTAATCACTCCGGCAATGAATGATCCCTTCTTCTCATTAATCTTTGAACGAATGTTAGCATGTAGTTTAAATAATCCTGAGAAGAAAGCTTCCAGCCTTAACTATTCTTCCAGATAAATCGTGTTCCTCAGACTTCCATGAATCAAAAGAATTGGCAAATACAAAAAATTGACGTAAATTATTGCATTCGTTCACAACTAATAGTTAAATTATGGAAGCACTTATTGGAATCATTGCATTAGTCTGTGCCATTTGGGTAATTTATGATGTATGGGCAGTAAACAAAGGAATAAGTACGGGCGCAAAAATACTTTGGACCATATTTGCTCTTATATTCAGCATAATCACAGCCATCGTTTATTATTTTGTAAAAAAGAGATAACTACCAGAATCAACACTTGAATGTCCGCAAATATTTCTGTCAGGATCGGAACAGTAAAAATTTATCTTTCTTTGGACGTGAATAGTCAATGTTTTCTAAGAAACATTACTGATGTTATCATATAATTTTTGTTCTCCTGAAGAATAGCCTTTATCTTTTGATTATTGTATTGTCTGTTTTTCTATACTATATTTACCGCTACGGTTTTTACATTCATAAATTCCCTGATTCCAAATGAGGAAAGCTCCCTGCCAAACCCGCTTTCTTTTATTCCGCCAAAAGGGAGGCGGGGATCTGATTTAACAAAATCATTAACAAAGCAGCAACCTGCCTGCAGCTGAGTTTCGGCAATTTTTTCTGCTCTTTTATAATCCTTTGAAAACACAGCAGCACCTAAACCAAATACAGATTCATTGGCAATTTTCACAGCTTCTTTTTCATTTTTTGCACGTATTACAGAAGCTACCGGGCCAAAAAGTTCTTCATCGTAAGCCGGCATACCTGGTTTAACATTTTCCAGGATAGTAGGAGGATAAAAAGCCCCTTTGCGGGCTGGCTTTTCCCCTCCAATAATCACTTCGGCACCTTTTTTGACTGAATCGGTAACCTGTTGATGAAGATCATCACGCAAACCAGAACGTGCCAAAGGGCCCATCGTAATTTCCTGCTCATATGGATCTCCAAAAGTGGCCTCATTCATTTCATGTGTAAAATATTCCAGAAATTCAGAATAAACTTTTTCAACCACTATAAAGCGCTTGGCACCAATGCAACTTTGGCCTGCATTTATCAACCTTCCGGCAGTACAGGTTTTAGCCGCA
This sequence comes from Mariniphaga sp., assembly GCA_041642235.1. Classification (GTDB taxonomy): domain Bacteria; phylum Bacteroidota; class Bacteroidia; order Bacteroidales; family Prolixibacteraceae; genus Mariniphaga. The sequence goes on along the minus strand of JBEPWX010000155.1, from coordinate 5,237 downwards.
TATTTGAGATCTGCATCTTCAAGAATAAGATATGGATCGCTTCCGCCCAATTCCAGAACACATTTTTTAAGTTCACTGCCGGCAACAGAAGCCACACTCTTGCCTGCAGGAGTGCTTCCGGTAAGGCTAACCGCCCGAATGGCAGGATGTCTGATTACATTCTCCACCTGTCCGCTTCCGATGAGTAATGTCCTGAATACATTCTCCGGAAAACCTGCCTCCCGGAACAAATCCTCAATCGCCAGGGCACACCCGGGAACGTTGCTGGCATGTTTGAGTACTGCTGTATTTCCAGCCATAAGAGTAGGTGCCGCAAACCGAAATACCTGCCAAAAAGGAAAATTCCAGGGCATGATAGCAAGGATAGTTCCTAATGGCTGATAACTTACATAAGATTTCGGGAAATCAGTAGCTATCGATTCATTTTCCAGAAAACTTTCGGCATTGCTGGCATAATAATCGCAAACCCATGCACATTTTTCAATTTCAGAAATCCCCTCATGAACTACCTTTCCCATCTCAAGGGCCATTAAACGCGCCAGTTCTTCTTTTTTACTTTTCAATAAACTTGCTGCATTCTGCATCATCTGACTACGCTGAAAAAAAGATGTGCTGCGCCATCTCTGCCAGCGCTTATCCACCGAATTAATAATCTTTCCAACACCTTTTTCTGAATACGTCTCATAAACATGGAGTGTTTCTCCTGTGGCAGGATTTACCGATTTCATCATAATTTCAGGAATTGATTAAAAAACTAAAGTATAAAGTTACTACGTAAAAAAAAGGAAAAGGGTTTTTTAAAATTCAGTTTAATAATTGTAAACATCGAATGAGCAATAATAAAAAGTTGAAAAAATTCAGTATTAAGAGGGCTGTCCAATATCCAATCTGCATACTGTTTTTAAGAAAACCATCATCATCTAAAACATGCAGCTTTTTAAAAATGCAATTTCCTGGTTTGGAATAAACAAAAAAGCTGAATCAATAATACAACTTAAGGCAACTATGCCAATAAAACTTTTTTTACTACTTCATGGTTCCGGAATTCAGTTATACCTTTTAGTTTATAGCATAAAAACCCCGGCAATTAACCGGGGTTTTTATGCTATAAACTAAATCAAAATCAATTAGTTACCGTTGTTGCTTTTGAAGCATCGTTTGCCACAATATTAAAATCCAGGGTAAATGTGTCGTATATCAAGTTATCACCCAAATCGGAAAAAAAACGTCCCGACCTGAATTTTATATCGTATAATGTACGGTCAACTTCTATTTCTCCGTTGGCTTCGAGTTCTCCATTTTTCACATCCATGGTGGCATCAAAAGTTACAGGATGTGTAATGTCTTTAATAGTAAGATTTCCCATAAAAGTATACTCATTCCCTGTTTTAAGCACAACATCATTCAGCTCCAGTGTAGCAGTCGGATGTTTATCAACGGCAAAGAAATCGTCGGATTTCAAATGACCAACCAATTTTTGATTCATTGATTCATTTGATAAATCTTCATTTTTAATAGAGGTCATATCCATCACAAATTTGCCCGATGTCACTCTGGTACCATCCACCTCCAGCTTTCCGCTTTTAAGTTCTATTGTTCCATGATGCTCTCCGGTAACTTTTTTACCGTTCCATTCCACTTTACTTTTTGATTTGTCTACTTTGTATTCAGTCGCCATAACCTGCACGGTCAAAACAGCTATCAGAACAAGTGTTCCCATTATTTTTCCTGTTGTTTTCATTGTAATTAATTTTTGTTTTTATTTTTCTACATAATCATCAACAATTAAATACAAAATAGTCTTTAATTTGTTCAATTAGGTGGGAAAAGAAACCAAAGCTGTAAACTTTACAGATTAAATCATTTGGTATTTGCATGTTAGGGGAATCTTTAGATCACATTATTTAAGCCTGAAGCTAGAGTTCATTTATGAGAATCTAACTCAAATATTGAAAACTTTACAGAAACTTCAATTTTAAATTAAAAACTTCCTGACTCAGATTACACGACATAAAAATTATACGAAATATAGATTTTAATTTCATCCGTACAAAATTTATTTTTAATGGTCGGATGGAACTCACAATGAATTTTGTTCATGCGTTTTTGTGAATATCGCATTCCAAAATTCATGTTCGTTTCATAAAATTTCCTTCCAGTCTAAAAAAATAAAAAGGATGGTGAACCAGATAAAGAAAGATCTGGCTCCGGGAAAAAGGTAATCCGGTTTAATCCACCACTCTGATTTCAGATTCTATTTCCATGGCTTTTTTATATACAGCAGTCACTCCGCAGTATTTTTCTTCAGAAAGGCTCACAGCTTTCTTAAGCTTATCAAGTGGTAAATCTTTGCCTTTAAACTGGTAAACAATTTTCATTTTGGTATAATGCTTCGGATGTTCTTCTGTAACATCAGCTTCTACTATTACATTAAATGCTTCAGGCTCGATCTTCATTTTCTTCAGAATCATAATTACATCGATTCCGGTACAGCCTGCAAGGGCTGTAAGCATCAGTTTCTTTGGCCTGAACCCCAAATCGCTGCCACCTCCTTCTTTGGTGGCATCAGTTATAATTTTATGTCCGTCCACATTGGCTTCAAAAGCTACCTTGTCGATCCACGACATGTTTACCTCGTGCTTCATTTCAGATTTATTTTTTTCGCTGTACAACTTGTTTGCTCAGCAAATATAGTACATTCATTCATCAGCATAAAATAGATTTTAATCACAGCTGTCCTAAACGTTTTTAGATTTAGTTATATATCTGCATGATATCTATATTAATTGAAAAATATGCACCATTGCCCTCGAATTCATTTACCCTGATTAGCGGTTGTCCACCTGTAGTACCATTGCTACTTCCAGAGGCTCTCTGACCTTATCGGGTGAAACATCAGTGTGACATTCCCCTATCCTCCCTGTCATCAGTTACCGTATAGTCCACTGCCATGTACTGAGCATGTGGACATAAGCTCCCAGGCAGATAATTATCCCACCTTTCACCTAACTAAAAAGCTGGGTTTAGTAGTCATACCAGAAGCGGACTCAAAACCTTTGACATTAATCCTCCTCTTTTAGATGGGAATTGCAACAGCATTTATATAGTTCACGGAATTTAAATATATCTTAGACTCCTAAATTTTAAAATATTAACTGAAATTGTATCTTTAGGGATTTTAATTTATTACCTGTAAACATAATAGGAATAAAAAAAGGGACCTTATAAATTACTGAATAGTGCGATTATGAGAGGCATGATAAAAAGACCAACCGACGATGAAACCGACTTAAGCGGTTTTAATCTTTTCAAAAAACTGGATGAAGATGAAATCAACCGGTTGAATTATGAAAAAACCTGCTCATTGTATAAAAAGGGGACCGTCATTTATCGTGAGGGCAGCAGGCTTACCGGTTTTTTCTGTGTGACACGCGGTATTGTAAAAATATTTAAGACAGGAATAGATGGGAAAGAGCAAATTATCCGGTTTGCCAAAAAAGGTGAGATTATTGCCTACAGATCCCTGTTGAGCCAGGAACTGGCCTGCACCACCGCCAAAGTAATTGAAGAGGCTGTATTATGCCATATTCCCTATCAGACCCTGCTTTTTCTGATAAAAAGCAACTGGCAGTTTTCGCACCATATGCTTCAGATTGTCTGCCGCGAATTGCGCGAAGCCAATGATTATATAACCGACATTGCTCAGAAAACGGTTCGCGAACGGCTTGCCGAAGTATTGCTTTTACTGAAGGAGAATTTTGATCTGGATAACCAAAACACCCTGCAAATTTCCCTTACCCGTGAAGAACTGGCCAATATTGTAGGAACTGCCACCGAATCAGTCATCCGGTTGCTCTCCGAGTTCAGGCAGGACAACCTGATTGAACTTCATGGGCGGAAAATCAAATTCCTGGATATTCATGGATTAAAACGGGTCGCTAATATATAACCTATGCAGGAACGACATCAAAACAGAGAGCAATATTTCGCAGAGCAGGGAGCTACCACCGAAAAGTATGTAATTCCTTACCTGGCGGATTTACTGAAAATAAACCCGCAAACCGAAGTGTTGGAAATCGGCTGTGCCGAAGCAGGAAATCTCAAACCTTTCCTTGACAGAGGCTGCAAGGCCACTGGCATCGACTTGTCGTGCAGCCGGATTGAACTTGCAAAAAAAATGTTTGCCAACCATCCAAACAGAAAAAACCTGGTGCTAATGTGCGAGGATATTTATAAGGTGGATCTGAAAGGAAAAACCTTCGATCTGATCATCATGCGCGACGTGATTGAACACATCCCAAATCAGGAACGGTTTATGAATGTTGCCAAGAAATTTCTGAAGCCCGAAGGAAAATTTTTTCTCGGTTTTCCCCCATGGCAAAACCCGTTTGGCGGACATCAGCAGGTATGCCGAAATAAATTGCTTTCGAAATTGCCTTGGATCCACCTACTTCCTGCCAATGTGTATAAGTTTATCCTGAATTCAATGGAAAAAAACCGTAGACGAACAGACGAATTAATGGAGATTAGAAAAACCGGTATTTCCATCGATCGGTTTGAAAAAATATTGAAAAAAGAAAAATATACAATCGATAAACGCACCTTGTTTCTTATTAATCCCAATTACCAAACCAAATTTGGGTTAAATCCCCGTGAACAAACAAAACTAATTGCATCCATTCCCTGGTTGCGTAACTTTTTTACCACCGCCGCCTATTATGTGGTTTCAAGCCAAAGGGTTAAGAATGAAAATCATGCAGAAGGGGCTTAACCTGGGAGAATTAAAAAATTCTTTTTTTTTTATTTAGCTTAACAAACAATTCAGACACAAGTACCATAAAATCATTTTTTCTTCTTCTTCCCATAAACTCTTCAGGTTCCTCCTGATCCCATGAAAAACAAATCTCTTGTTTCTCAGAAGTATATGGCTGCACCGGCTTTTCCTTTCTTATTCGTTTTCTTTTTCTCTATACAAATCCGGTCATACAGCAGCCATTTAATTATCTGTTAAACAATAAAGCACACACTACAAATGAAATCCAATAAAATTAAACGAACTGCCAAAGCTGCATTTGGGTCGAAAAAACGGGCAAATTGCAGATTACAATCAGATCAAGATAAGTATAAACCCATACCAAATCCTTTTGAAATTGAATTTACATTGAATTTGATCTGTCCAAAGTATAACGTTGATAAGGAGGTAAAAATTTGTTTAAATTAAGAGATAACCGAAGAAT
>JBEPWX010000154.1:3407-7123 GCA_041642235.1 Mariniphaga sp. | reverse complement strand
ACAGTAAAGCCATCCTTTTTTTCATTCAGCCGATCAGCTTCAGAACGAACATCTTTAATCAGGTTCCGGTGATTGTGCCGTCCGTTGTCCTCCACTCCGGGAAATTCCTCTTGCGTTACCATTCCATGCACACGCAAAACATTTATTACATCATGTGCCTGCCCTCCCTGACCGTGATTGTTATTGCCGTGAAACAGCAAATATCTTAATGCCCTGTTTTTGTATGTATGGTAAACAAAATACATCTCCGATAAATTAGTTTCCGGATACCCCTTACGTATAATTTCAGCCTCCAGGAAGCTTGTAGTGGCATAGCTCCAGCAGGTGCCAGTACTGCCCTGATCAATTACCGGAAAATGCTTTACGACTGTTTCAACTTTGAATTTCCCGTCACCATCGCTTGCAACAACGTTACCCGGAAAAAAATAAAATGCTAAAAAAATGACTGCTGAAAACCTCATAGATGATGCAATTACAATTGTTTTAATTCTTCTTGTTTCTTTTGTGACAAACCCATTACCACCAATTCGTAAGATTGGTCAATGAATTGTCTTATCATTTTATCAGGAATAGAATCATTGATTTCAACGGTATTCCAGTGTTTTTTGTTCATATGGTATCCTGGCTTCACAGCTGAATACTGCTCGCGCAGTTCAAGGTTCCTTTCAGGATCGTTTTTTAAATTCACCGTCAGATCTCCTTCCAAATCGGTCATACAAAATATTTTTCCTGCCACCTTGAATACCAGCGTAGTTTCATCAAAAGGGAACCCCTCTGTAACACCTTTTTTTTCCAGACAGTATTTCCTGATTTCTTCTATATTCACAACCATGCAAAAATAACAGTTTGATTTTGGATAAAAAATAGTTACAGGGTGGGATAAAATGCATCTTTAAAATGTTCGAGTTCCGGTTTTTCACCAAAAAAGATGACTGTAATTACATCGAAACGGGTTTCGCAATACAGGTCCTTCTGAAGAATATATGCTTCGGCAGCCTCCACTAAACGTCGTATTTTTATATCTGTAATGGCCTCCGAAGGATGTTCATACCGGATTCCATTTCGCGATTTCACCTCCACAATTACCAGTTGGTCGTTATCGCGTGCTACTATGTCAAGTTCCAGGTGGACGAAATGCCAGTTGGTGTCAAGGATTTCATAACCAAGGCCCAGCAGGTGCTCTTTTGCATATTTTTCAGCCAAAACTCCTATTTCCCAGCTTGATAGCATAATTAAATAAAATTTACAATTAACAGTATTATGAAATTTGCGCGTGAATCAGTTTTAAAGAAGAAGCATCCTTCCCGACTTCCAGTTGCCATTTTAAGCCAAACGCCAGGGCAAGGTTTACCTCATCGTGGCCGGCAGGAAATCCAAAACAAACAGGAAAAGCATATTGCTCTACTATTTCTGCAATGATTTCATGGACATTTTTTCCAAATGGTGATTCATTGTCTTTCATGTCGGTAAAATTACCCAGCACCAACCCTGCCAGACTATCGAGCTTACCAGCCAGCTTCAGCTGATGCATCATTCGGTCGGTATGATACAGAAATTCATCGATATCTTCCAAAAAAAGAATTTTACCGGCTGTATTCAACTCACAAGGAGTACCCTGCATACTTGAAATGATAGAAAGATTTCCACCAACCAATTCTCCCGATGCCTTTCCTGGTCGGTTGCCTTCAACGGTGGGTATATTGTATGTTACTTCATCACCTTTTAATAGCTGCATCAGCGAACGTAAACTTTCATTAGGATGGTTCGCTTTATTAAAGAAATACCGTGGCATAACGCCGTGTATGCTAGCCATTCGGTGATTGTTCAGGCAGCTGTGCATAATCGTAACATCACTGAAGCCAACCATCCATTTAGGAAAACTAATCAACCCATCGTACCTGATTTTATTCAAAAAACGCACTGTTCCATATCCTCCACGGGAGCAAAAAACGGCAGCGGCTTTCGGATCATCAAAAGCTTCCTGAATATCTTCGAGCCGTTGAGAATCTGTGCCTGCAAACTGGTAATGTGTGGAAAAGACATGCCTGCCAAGTTCTACCCGGTAGCCTTCGCCGGTAAGCCAGTCAACAGCAGGAAGTATATGTTCCTCCTTCACCTTACCGGCCGGTGATACAATACGGATTTTATCACCGGGTTTTAATGCAGCAGGTACAATCATGATAATACATATTCAGTTTAAAGATACTTTTATTCGAATAGAAAAAACCTGATCCGTGTCATTTCTTTCTTCCCGTGAATATAAAACCAGACTATATTAGAAAAAAGAATTCTCATTTTTGATTTAAGTTGACATCTGTAACAAAAATAAGAATTAAGAACAGAAAATCGGTTTATTAATACATCTTAAACAAATAATAAGCAGGGATTTAAATAACTACCAGGATTTTTTATTTCATCAAAATATCATAAAGATCGTCAACAGTCTCTGCCCAAAGATCGGGTTCAGCAGTCTGCAATTCTTCCATCCTGCCGAAGCCATATAATACTGCAATAGTTAACAGGTTATTTTGATTGCCACCAACAATATCAAAAACGGTATCACCAACCATGGCTATATTTTCAGAAGGAGCCAGCTGTTGCATCTCCAGCAGACTGGAAATGATTGTTGTTTTAGTGGCATGCTCTCCCTTGTAATCGGCTCCTTTTAATTGTATGATGTACCGGTCGAAACCAAAATGGGAAACAATTTGCAGGGCAAACTTCTCCAGCTTAGAGGTTGCAATATATAAATGTTTACCTGCGAAGTGCAGCTCTTCAAGCAGTTCCGAGATTCCCGGGTAAGGATGGTTTTCAAATAAGCCTTTGGTGGAATAGTATTCACGGAAGTATTCTATTGCCAGATCCGTATTCCGCTCATTCAATCCAAACAACTCTTTAAAGCTTTGCTGAAGTGGCGGACCTATAAATCTGTCGGGCACATCGCCATCAAACCCTTCGATACCCATCTCTTCAAGGGCATAGCTGATAGAGTTGCCAATCCCTTGCCGGGGGTCGGTAAGGGTACCGTCAAGGTCAAATATGATATGAGAAAATTGAGACATAATTTTGTTTACAAAGTTATTTGAAAATATATTTGTCTCCAAACCATCATAATGTAATAAGACAGTATATCTGAAATATAAACTTCATCATGAATTAAACATCTTATACTCTAATTGCAGAATGATATAAAAAAGATGATTTGAAACACTGTTATTGTTCTTCAGGTTTTGTTTCGATTATTAATACCCAGTCGTTTCCTTCACCAGAAGTAGGGGGTGTAAAGGTTTTAACAGAAAGAGTAATTCCCTGCCGAAATACAAAATCGCTTCCATATCTGGGATCAAACCAGGTTTCTGTAGGATGGTTATGAGCCATTGAATCAAGATTCAATGTAAAAGGCTCACCCTTTGGCGAGTATACCATCATAAATGATTTATCAGAGGCTATTGCTGCTCTAATCTTAGCAGGTCCATTTATAGGGCCATCAACAATAAGATCCTGAGCAGGTTCAAGTTTTTCCCAGTGCCGAGATTCAAATAATTTTCTCAGGTGTGTCATTTCATAGGCGCCCGGGTGGTTTATTGCCTCATACCATGGAATATCAGCGCCAACTATTTTCTTTTCTCCTTCGCTCCACATTTGCCATATGCTGTTATTTCCATAGGTATGCCCGAAAGCTCCTGCAAGCATCGACCAATAAGCAGCAGTACGTG
>JBEPWX010000154.1:0-3397 GCA_041642235.1 Mariniphaga sp. | reverse complement strand
TACGTGTTTCATAGTTTGTAAACTTATTCATTGGATGAGCTCCCTGATGATAAAAGCCAGTTATGATTTGTTCATATCGTGGTTCACCATCAATGGTAGGCTTAGGTGGTGACAGACTGCGATCCAGTTCAGCGAATATTCCATTATCAAATCCTTTGGCTGCATGTGATGATTGAAACATATTAAAATCGAGCCATTCTGAATTGTGAAAATAATCAGATGACCTGCCCGGACCTCTTGGATGGAAAGTAATAAGTTGAGAGTTCTTACCATTCAGGCGAAGACCTTTTGCAAAAGCTTCAATGATAGCCAATTCTTCATCATTCTCAGGATTACTATCGCCCCCCAGTATCCATATAATTGGTTTATTGCGGTAGCGGGTTCCCAGAAATTCTCCATACTTCCTGGCATTTTCTTCTGTAAAAATGCTTATGTCGTTACCAGGATTAGTTTTCCAGTAATATCCCCATGAGGGTAACATTCCGAGAAACATTCCCAATGAAGCAGCTTTATCAACAATATAATCAACATGGTTGAAATATTCTTGAACAGGCATAGCTGGATTTTTATTTTCTAATGGCAGATCCCCATAAGCATTCGGTCTAGATAATCCTTCCAATTCTGCTAAAATTACTGCCTGAATAACAGTAAAACCTTTTTCAGCACGATCTTCAAGATAACGGTCTGCTTCCTCACGGGTTAACTTGTGAAATAATTCCCATGCGGTATCACCTAACCAAAAAAATGGTTTCCCATCACTATATTCTAAATATCTGCTATTTTCCGAAATTCTTAATTTTAATTCTTTTACCGATTGATTGCTCCATATGCCTTCTTTTTCCTGAGAAAATGCTGAAGAAGAAAAAAAGAAATAGGAAAAAAGGCAAAAAATAAATCCGCGCATCTTGCTTTATATTTTAATGATTGGTCAGCAAAAATAGAGAAAATGAATGTCTTATCAATTCTTTTGTAAAGATTCCTATCTCCCACACAGGTTTGGGTTCAAGTCTAATTGTATGGAGAAGATTACTATTAAAAAACTTGTCATGTGTTTCAGCTTTACAACAGTTGGACTAATTCTCTTATGATCCAGAATTTTCATAAGGATTTTTTACTGTTCCACATTTATTTAACGGCAGCAGATTATACTACTATTTAGTTTTAAATCAATCTCTCTACATATGCAAAGGAGCGACTGAAAATTTCCACTATCTTTGCGTTTTTTAAAGAAGAAACCAATTTTTCAAGATAAAAATCAACATGGTTGAGTATAAACGAACATTGATAACTACAGCATTACCGTATGCCAATGGGCCAATTCACATCGGACATCTTGCAGGAGTATATGTGCCAGCCGATATTTATGCGCGCTACCTGCGGCTTAAAAACGAGGATGTACTTCTTATTGGCGGCTCCGATGAGCTTGGGGTTCCCATTACCTTAAAAGCCAAAAACGAAGGAGTAGCGCCTCAGGATGTGGTGGACAGGTTTCATGAAATTATAAAAAAGTCGTTTAGCGACTTTGGCATATCATTCGATGTATATTCACGTACAAGTTCTAAAATTCACCATGAAACGGCCTCTGAATTCTTCAAAAAGCTGTATAATGAAGGAAAATTTATTGAAAAGACTTCGGAGCAGTATTACGATGAAGAGAACAAACAGTTTCTGGCCGACCGATATATAATCGGTACCTGCCCCAAATGTGGCTTCGAAAGAGCTTATGGCGACCAGTGTGAAAGCTGTGGAACATCACTAAGCCCCACCGAACTTATTAATCCCACATCAATGATAAGTGGCAACCAGCCGGTATTAAAGGAAACCAAACACTGGTTCCTGCCGCTCGATGAATATGAACCCTGGCTCAGGAAATGGATACTGGAAGGACATAAGGAATGGAAGCCCAATGTTTATGGACAATGCAAATCATGGATCGACAGTGGTTTGCAGCCCCGTGCCCTTACACGTGATCTTGACTGGGGTGTTCCTGTTCCGGTGGAAGGTGCTGAAGGAAAAGTGCTGTATGTATGGTTCGATGCACCCATTGGCTATATCTCAGCAACCAAGGAACTTACACCTGAATGGGAAACCTACTGGAAAGATCCGGAAACACGTATGCTTCATTTTATTGGAAAAGACAATATTGTTTTTCATTGCATTATATTTCCCAGCATGCTGAAGGCCGAAGGCACCTTCAATCTTCCGGAAAATGTACCCGCAAATGAATTCCTTAATTTGGAGAACGATAAAATTTCCACTTCACGAAACTGGGCGGTATGGCTGCATGAATATCTTCAGGAATTCCCCGGGAAGGAAGACGTTTTAAAGTATGTTTTAACAGCAAATGCCCCGGAAACCAAAGACAACGACTTTACATGGAAAGATTTCCAGGCACGCAACAACAATGAGCTGGTAGCTATACTTGGAAACTTTGTTAACCGGGCACTGGTGCTTACTCAAAAATATTATGACGGAAATGTGCCTGCACGGGGTGAACTTACTGCATACGACAGCGAAACACTTGCTGCTATTACTGCCATCAAGGCCGATGTAGAGAAGAGCCTCGACAGCTTCCGTTTCCGGGAAGCACTGAAAAATGCAATGGATTTGGCTCGTCTGGGCAACAAATACCTTGCCGATGAGGAGCCGTGGAAGCTGTTCAAAACTGATCCGGAACGGGTGAAAACTATTTTAAACGTATGCCTGCAGATTACTGCCAATCTCACCATTATCCTGGAACCTTTCCTGCCATATAGCATGGATAAATTAAGAAAATTCATTATTGTGGACAAAATGGATTGGGGAAAACTGGGCTCAACTGATTTATTGCCTGCCGGACATAGTGTAAATCAACCTGAACTGCTGTTTGAAAAAGTAGAAGATCATGTCATTGATGCACAACTTCAAAAACTATATAATACAAAAAAGGCCAATAAAGTGGCTGACACAAAAGCCAAACCAGCGAAAGAAAGCATAGAATTTGATGACTTTGGTAAAATGGATATCCGTGTGGGAACGGTGCTGGAAGCTGAAAAAGTGCCTAAAACCAAAAAACTGCTGAAGTTAAAAGTTGAGACAGGTATTGACAAACGAACTATTGTATCAGGTATTGCAGAATATTATGCACCACAGGATTTAATTGGAAAGCAGGTTTCAATTCTGGTTAACCTTGAACCTAAAAAACTGAAAGGCATTGAATCGCAAGGAATGATACTTTGTGCAGAAAATGCCGACGGAACTTTATCCATAGTATCACCCGACCAGAAAGTAAAGAATGGTTCGGAAGTGAAATAAATATCATTTATCGGGTAAAAAAAATTAATGAAATTAAACAGCGTTTAAAACCCAATGAATATTCTTGAGTTTGCTGGCTTAAAATTTACCGATTTATATTCAT